>QNAH01000082.1 GCA_003641425.1 Candidatus Zixiibacteriota bacterium | reverse complement strand
CATTCGGGAGATATTCAGATGAAGGTTATTATACGGGTGATTGGGGTGTCGTCGAGATTGCAGGAGATTATGGGGAATGAGGACTAAGATGTCGAAACCTGCCTCGCTTTGCTCGGCATCTTCGATCCTTTGCAGGATCGAAGACGGGGGTTTCGACCTACCAGGACTGACAATCCTCGGAAGAAATCTCCGGTCGAAGATCCCGTCTTTCGCGATGACTCCTGCCATCTTTAATGTCGCTTAATATTATTTTCATGCTTCGCATGAAATGTCAGGAGCGCAGGACTCCTGCCTATCGGAAATTACCCACCTAACAATTTCATTACAAAATCGGTGATAATCAGGAATATGGGCGCTTATGTAGAGAGTGCAATGTACCTGAAGGTTGTTTTATTTATGGCAATTATAGTGAATTTCGTAAAATTGGGGCAGATATGATCTATCGCTGACAATAATAATAAGATATATCGTGCCCTGAAAGTTTTTATTCTACCTTAAAATCAAACCTAAACCCAAAGCTCTCGGGAAGATACACACAAGAGCATTAAAAAAATTAGGGGTATCAAACCCATTTTCCCATAAGTCGATAAATTAAAAATGATTATGTCGAATATTTGGCTTTGTTTAATATTAGCCGTATTGATGATTGTCTGCCTCTGCCGGAAAATGGCTTTTATGTGGACCTGATGATAGAATCAGTATTTCCCGAGCAGCTTCCAGAGCCAGCGGTGGAAGGCGTGGAGGCCGGTCACCGGTTCGGCATACATGAGGATACACTTGCCGCTGACTGTCTCGATACCGGCCGCCTCGGCCTTTTTTATGGCATTGGCGAAATCGGCGCCCTGCTGAAACCAGATTCGTTTGATACCGCCTTCCGCCAGTTGATCGATGACCGTTTCGGCCTTATCCGGTTTCATGCATATAAAGGCGGCTTCAGGTTTGACCGGAAGCGATTCGGGATTGCTATAAGCCTTATCGCCCTCGATGGTATCGGCTGTCGGATGGACGGGGATAAGGTTGTAATCGTTTTTGCGGAGGGTTTTATAAACAGCATTGCCGAATTTTTTGCCGCCCGGTGAAGCGCCGTAAAAGGCAATTGTTTTAGACTGGACGAATTTTTTGACAGCGTCTTTCATAAACGTTTAGGCGCATTTATGCGGCGAAATCATCGCCGTTGGCAAAACTGTGCTTTAATTCCTCAGTCAGGACTGTTTTTGTCACGGTGGCGGTTCCGATTTCACCGACAACGATTCCGGCGGCGCAGTTGGCCAGCTCGGTCGCTTCTTTGAGATCGGCTTCGGCGGCGACCGCCGAGACAAAGGCGGCGACCACCGTGTCACCGGCGCCGGTGACATCGAACACTTTTTTGGCCACGGTCGGGAAATAGTCGATATCGCCGTTGGCGCTGAACAGGGCCATGCCCTTTTCGCCGCGGGTGATGAGGATCGAATCGGATTCCAGTTTTTCAAGCAGGAATTTTCCGACCCGGCGCAGGTCGGCATCGTTTTTAATCCGCCGCCCGGCCACAAAGCCGGCCTCGTGATGATTCGGTGTAACCACCGAGACTTTTTTGTATCTGAAAAAGTAGCTTTCTTTGGGATCGACACCGACAAAGATATTTTTCTCCCGGCAGGCGGGGATGACCTGTTCAAGGAGCGAAGCGGTCACGACGCCTTTGCCATAATCGGAGATTATAACCCCGTCGATCTCGTCGATGACGGAGTTGAATTTGTTCAAAATCCTGTTTTCGATCTCTTTCGAGACCTCGACCGCGTCCTCGCGATCGGCCCTGACGACCTGCTGAGAATGGGCGATTATTCGGGTTTTAATGGTCGTCCGGCGGCTCTGGTCATCGATCAGGTAATCGCGCGAAATGCCTTTTTCTTTAAGCAGTTGAGCCAGTTTAATGGAGGCGTCATCCTGCCCGACGGTCCCGATTAAAATGGGTGTATTTCCAAGCGAGACTATATTATTGGCGACATTGGCGGCGCCTCCGAGGCTGAGTTGTTCGTGGGCGATTTCGACTACCGGTACCGGCGCTTCGGGAGAAATCCGGTTGACCTGTCCATGGAGATATTCATCGAGCATGATATCGCCGAGAATTAATATCCTTGCTTTTCCGATATTACCCGTTATCTTATCAATCCTGTCAATCTTTATTGGCATAAGTCGATACTCGTTAAAGGTTGTTAAAATTTTTGCCAATATATAAAAAGTATTTGTGTCTTACAAGATTAATTAGGGAGTTTAGATTGATATGAAACAGCAACGAATAAATATCGAACTCGGCGAGAAAGAGGCCGAGGGAACTTACGCCAATATGGCTATGATCGCTCATTCCCCGACCGAGATTATTCTCGATTTCGTGCGTATAATGCCGGGGGCGCCGAAGGCCAAGGTCCAGTCGCGGGTAATCATGACCCCGGCCCACGCCAAGATGTTACACAAGACCCTGGGCGAGAATATTGCCAAATTCGAGAAACAGTTTGGAGAAATCAAGATCCATAGCGGCGTCAACGCTCTTCATGGAAAAAACATAGGATTTGAATCCTCAATGACAAGCGGAGAGGAAACTGATGACTAAAGGTTATTTCGCCTTTGTGCTACACAATCATCTGCCGTACGTGATTGCGCATGGACGCTGGCCGCACGGCATGGACTGGCTATCAGAAGCGGCCGCGGAAACATATATGCAGTTGGTCAAGATTATGAATGAGCTGGTCGGCGAGGGTGTCAAACCGAAGTTGACGATTGATATTTCGCCGGTTCTTTGCGAGCAACTGGCCGATGAGTCGTTCAAGGAAGAGTTTGCCGATTATCTTCGGGAAAAGATCAAAGCGGCCCGGAATGACGCCGAAGAGTTTCACAAGTATAATCAGCCGAACATGCTCAATTTGGCGCATTTCTGGGAAAAATTCTACGGCGAGACATTGGAGAGATTCAATGCTATCGGCCGCGATATAATAGGGGAGATGCGGAAACTTCAGGATGCCGGTTATCTCGAGATCATGACCTGCGGGGCGACCCACGGTTATTATCCGCTGTTGTCTCGTGATGAATCGCTTCAGGCGCAGACTAAAATGGCGGTCAAGAATTACAAAAAGCATTTCGGCCGTGAGCCAAGGGGGATATGGCTTCCCGAATGCGCCTACCGGCCGCGTTATGAATGGGCGCCGCCGGTCCCGATCGACGGTTCGCAGGAGGCATACCCGCGCAAGGGTTCGGATGAATTTTTATCGGAAAACGGGATCGATTTTTTCATTGTCGATTCGGCGCTTCTGAAGGGCGGCAAGTCGATCGGGGTTTACCTGGACCGATTCGAGGCTCTCAAAAAACTCTGGGGGCGGTTCGAGGAGCAGTATAAGCCTCGTGAGGAAGATATCGCCAAGACACCAAACGATGTCTATTTGGTCAGTTCGGCGGCCGAGGGCAAGAAACCGACGGCAATATACACCCGCGATCCCGAGACGGGGCTTCTGGTCTGGTCGGGCGAGCACGGGTATCCCGGTGACGGGCATTATCTTGATTTCCACAAGAAACGTTTCCCGGGCGGGTTAAGATACTGGGCGGTAACATCGGCCAAATCGGATCTGGCGGATAAAGTCGAGTATAATATTGACGGTGCGATGGCGCGGATTCCGGAAAATTCGGCGCACTTTGCCGAGAAGATTCATGGTATTCTTGATTATCACTATAGTGAAAATAAAAAGGCCGGTATATTGACCGCGCCGTATGATGCCGAACTGTTCGGGCACTGGTGGTTCGAGGGGCCGCTGTTTCTCAAAGAGGTGATCAGAAAAGTCTCCAAAGATTCGGAGGTAGAACTGACATTTCTCGCGGAACATTATGATAGATCGCAGCCGACGGAAATCATCTCGATACCGGAAGGATCGTGGGGTGAAGGCGGCAATCATTATATCTGGCTCAATGAAGAAAACGAATGGACGTGGAAAAAGATCTATGAGTCGGAGAAGAAGATGTGTGAACTGGCTCAATATTATGAGGCCAACAAAGACAGTATTACGGATGATCTGGCAGATATTCTGAAGCAGGCGGCGCGTGAGTTGATGCTTATGTCGGCGTCGGACTGGCAGTTTCTTATCTCGACCTGGTCGGCGCGCGACTATGCCGAACTTCGGCTGTCGGAGCACTATTCCGATTTCAGGAAACTTGCCGCGATGGCGGACAAGAAGATCAAAGGCGAGGAAATATCGACCGGCGAGTGGGAATTTTTCGGCGACTGTTCGCGGCGCGATTCGCTTTTCCCGGAGATCGAACTGGAGTGGTTCGCTCGGGTGGAATACCCTGTGTAGATAATCGTTGACATTTTTACGGCGACGCAGTTATGCTTACGCCGTGTGAAATAAAGCGGGGCGGGTTTCAAACCCGCCCTTACTTTTTATTTTTCCCTTGCATTTTCCTATATAAAAATATGATTTTAATAATATGAGTATCTCGAGTAAATTATCAGTGTGTCCTTACTGCAAGGAAGAGATCGCGCCGGGGGCGGTGCTGTGCAAGCATTGCGGATCGCCGCTTAAGATGATCAAGAAAAAAAAGAGCGCGCCGTTCTGGCGCTCGCAGTATATGCTGGGTATCTACACCGGTATTATCTTCATGGTGCTGATGATATACTTGTATAATAGGATATTTTAAGTTCACGCTTTATTAGATGTATCCGGCTTTTTATGTCTGATTGATTCGATTCTTTATCTTTGACTATCATCGTTATAATCCGTTATATTATCGAATTGCAGGAAGCATGAATAAGTTATGGAAAACGAAGATAACAAGCCGCCGAAAATACGCGATGATCTGATCGTGCAAAAAATCCCCCAGAAGGACGGTTCTTTCCATTATGTCATCAAGGACCCGATCACGGCGCAGTTTTTTAAAGTCGGCGAGCCGGAATATTTTATTATCAAATCTTTCGACGGGAAGAACAGTATCGGTGATGTTGCCGTTGCCTTCAAAGAAAAATTCGACAGTGATCTCGACCGGGCCGAGCTGGAATCGTTCGCCGGGCAGATGCAGGATTTATGTTTTCTGGATAATGATCTCACACGCAAGGAGCTTCTGAAAAAGCAGAAGGAAGCTTCAGCGGAGAAACATCGCACCACTTTAGGGAAACTGGTATTTATAAAAATCAAGGCGCTCAATCCGGGCAGGATTTTCGATCGGCTGATTGATAAGGTCCGATGGCTGATGAGCCGCAAATTTGTCGTTTTTGCATCGTTATTGATCGGGTTTTCGTTTCTGATTACAATGAATAATGCCGGAGCGATTACCGACGGTTTTATCGGATTGCTGAATGTGCAAGGGATAGTCATATTATATGTATCTTCGTTTTTTGTGATCATCCTGCATGAGTTCGCACATGGTCTAACCTGCCGTTATTATGGCGGCGAGGTACGCGAGATCGGATTTTTGCTGATCTATTTTCAGCCCGCGTTTTACTGCAATGTTTCGGATGCATGGTTATTCCCGGAGAAATACAAGCGTCTGCTGGTCTCATTTTCCGGCGGTTTTTTCCAGGTTTTTATCTGGGCGGTGGCGGTACTGGTCTGGCGGGTGACGCAGACCGATATTTTGCTGAATAAAGTGGCGCTGGCGGTGCTGTCGTTTACCGGTATTGCGACTTTATTCAATTTCAATCCGTTGTTGCGCTATGACGGTTATTATCTGCTCAGCGACTGGCTGGAAATCCCCAACCTTCGAATGAAGGCAAAAAATTACTGGCGGGCGCGGATCAGGAAAATACTCTACCCCGGTGATCGCGGATTGGATAGCATCTCAGAGCGGGAGCGGAGAATATATTTTTATTATGGCATTTTATCGTTTATTTATATACTTTTTGTCCTCGGATACTTCTTTCTTTTGGTGGAAAGATTTTTGGTATCCAGACTCGGCGGCACCGGGTTTTTGATATTTGCCGCCATAATGGTTTTTTTGTTCAGGAATATAATTGCGGATATAGCCAAAGGAACGGCCGGTTTGGTAACTTCGAAAGCAGGATTATTCAGAAGAAGAAAGACGCTGTCGGTCACTCTTATAATCATAGCCCTTCTGATTCTAATATCCATTTTTTTAAAGGTCGAGTTGCGTGTGAAGGGCGAGGTGGTCATCAATCCCCGCCAGTCGCTGCTTCTGAAGTATGACAATGTCGGTTATGCCCAGCTGATCTATTATGATGCCGACCAGCCCAGTACGAACAATCAGCGGCAGGTGTCAGTATTCGGGGGTGATTATACGACCACCAGCCTGGTGCCGAATGTCATGATCGGTGATGAGATAAAAGCCGGGAAAGTAATTGCGCGTCTGGCCAACAGCGAGACATCGCGATTTATCGAGGAATACTCGGCGCAACTAGATCAGGCTAAGGAGGAGTTGCAGATATTGAAGCTGGGGGCACGGACCGAGGAAATAGCGGAAGCGAGGAATACACTCAAGGGACTCGAGGCGGAACTGGAGCTGGCCAGCAGTAACCTGGCTCGGAAAAATGAGATGATGAACAAAGAGGTCATCTCACGCCAGGAATGGGAGGATGCCCGCACGGATTCGGTGGTGAAGGCGTCGAATGTCAATGCGGCCAGGAACAAACTGGATCTGCTTCTGGCCGGGGCGAGGCCCGAGGAAATCAGGGCCAAGGAGGCCGAGATCAGCCAGCTTGAAAGCAAGATTGAATTTCACAAGAAGCAACAGGATTTCTATGAAATCAAGTCGCCGATCGATGGTGTCGTTCTCAATGTCGATACCGGCGAAGTCGCCTGCGAAATCGCCAACCTGGATACGCTCGATGCCGAGATCATGCTTTCCGAAAAGGAACTGGCGGACATCAAACTAAACCAGAAAGTGAAATTCAAGGCGCGCGGGTACCCGTCGCTGTCGTTCTACGGCACAGTGTACCGGATCGGCACAAAAGTTTATTTGAACAAAAAAGGGGACAGGGTCTTTTTGGTGTCATGCCGAGTTCCAAATGAGGGACATCAGTTGAAGCCGGGAATGACCGGTGTGGCGAATATTTACTGCGGCAAACGGAAAGTCAGTTATCACATATATAGAAAATTTTTCCGCACTATACGTACCGAATTCTGGCACTGGTTCGACTGGTTTTAAGACCTTTCGATCAAATGATCCCTTGACTTAATCATGGCCGCTTGATATTCTTTGTTTTATGTCTTGTAAATTATGGTACAAATTATGAGTAATAGCCTATTATCTGAACTGGCTTCGAAGGGTTACTGGCCCGCCCTGGCGATGGAATATTTCCGGGATGGGAATTATTCGCGGGCGATCGAGCTTTGCATGATGCGTCTTCGTGATTATCCGGAGGTTTTGTCGGGCCGTATTATTTATGCGCGGGCGTTGTATCATGCCGGGCAATATGAATCAGCCGAGGAGCAGTTTTATAAAATACTCCAGTATGACCCGAATAATCTTGCGGCCCTGAAGTATCTCGGTGATTTGAAATTCCGAAGCGGCGACGAGTCAACGGCATTTTCGTATTATTCAAAAATCCATGATATCGCCCCGGAAACACAATCGCTGTCCTCACCGTTTGACCCCGAGAAGAAGGAGAAGACCGAGACGACATCGGTTTTAACGCTTAAGAAAAAAGGGGAAAGGGAGGAGAGTGAGGACAAGACGCAGACCGAATTGCGTGAGATGCCTTTCAAGACCGAGACACTTGGCGATCTGTTGTTGAAACAGGGGCATCCTCGACTGGCGTTGAAAGTTTTTCGGGATCTGGCGGAAAAGGGCGACAACCCGAGATTACGTGATAAAATCGAGAAAACACAGCGATCCTTTAAAAATAAGGAATAGAAATATGTATCGTGAGCGGATCAAGAAATTTCAGGCATATTTGAAATCTGAAAACATGGACGGTTTCATTGTAAACCGGATGGCCAATATCAGGTACCTGTGCGGTTTCTCCGGCGACACCGGCCTTTTAATATTTACCGATAGAAAAGCTTTTATACTTTGCGACAGCCGCTTTTTCGAGGCGGCCAAAAAGGAGGTTAAAGGGGCGCAGGTGGTTTTGACCAAGAGTCATCCGTTGACTGAATTGAAGGAGCTTAAGCAGTTTCAGAAGAAGAATTTCCGGTATGGTTATGAAGCTGATTATCTTCTCTGCAGTCAGCTTGAGACTCTCAGGGAGGCTCTCGGGGAGGCCATTTTGATCGATTCCAAAGGTGCGGTCGATGTGCTTTCGACTATTAAGGATAAGGCAGAAGTTGAGCTTATACAGAAGGCGGTGGATATTTCTGATGTTGCTTTTGACCGGATTCTTGGATATTTAAAGCCCGGATTAAGGGAGTCGGAAGTCTGTGCGGAGCTTGAATATCAGATGAAGATGCTGGGTTCAGACAAGCCTGCCTTTGACACGATTGTGGCGTCGGGTTACCGCGCTGCTTTTCCGCATGGGGTGGCATCGAGTAAGAAAATCGCTCGTGGCGATCTTGTAACTTTTGATTTTGGAGCGACTTACAAGGGGTATGTGTCGGATATTACCAGAACGGTGGTAATCGGTAAGGCCACACAGCGTCAAAAAAGAATATACAATATTGTTCTGAAAGCGCAACTGGCTGCCATTAAGAAAGTTAAGGCGGGTGTTCACGGGACGGCGGTCGATGCGGCGGCCCGTAATGTTCTTGACACAGCCGGTTTCAAGAAGAATTTCGGTCACGGAACCGGCCATGGGATAGGCATTTACATCCATGTCCAGCCTTTTATGGGGCCGCGCAGTACCGACACTCTGAAAAAGGGGATGGTGGTCACGGTGGAGCCCGGGATTTATATCGCCAAATGGGGGGGGGTAAGAATTGAAGATGATGTGCTGATTACGAATAAAGGGCCCAAAGTTCTGAACAAAGCACCAAAAAATTTGTTGGAGCTATAGTCTAAATATGTTATCTTTTCAGGTCATATAAACAACCTGGAGAGGGTTATTTATGAATGAGAAAATGATTAGAAAATTAATAAAGCTGGTTGAGGATTCAAGAATCGATCAGCTTGAGGTTTCAAGCTGGGGCAGAAAAGTAAGAATTACCCGCCGTATAAATGCCAATAACGGTCACTTCGACCAGGCCATGGCGGTCCAGGCGGTTGCCGCGCCTTCTCCGGCGCCGGCCGCTCCAATCCCCGAAGCCCCCGTTTCTAAAGTGGATTCGGCGGCGGTTGATGCCGACAAGAAATATGTAGAGGTCAAGTCACCGATGGTGGGCACTTTTTACGCCGCACCGGCGCCTGATGCCCAACCGTATGTGACGCTCAATCAGAGAATCGAGGTGGGCCAGGTGGTTTGCATTGTCGAAGCCATGAAACTCATGAACGAGATTGAATCCGAGGTG
>QNAH01000081.1 GCA_003641425.1 Candidatus Zixiibacteriota bacterium | reverse complement strand
TGCCCCTGCCGCATCTCGACAGCCGGTATACCGTTTTTGGACAGGTGATCTCGGGCATGGAGGTGGTCAATCAGATTGTCCGGGGCGACAAGATCGAGCATATCGAGATTATAACGGGAGCCGATGAATGATTAAAATTATTTTTTCATGCCTGATAATTCTTGGGACATGTTGCCTTGGCCGGGCCGAAAGTACAGCCATGTCGGTCGGGGGACTTATCGATTCGGTCCTGGCGGTTCGACAGCGGCAAATCGAGGCGGTCGAGGATATGGCATTCGATGCCGTCTTTTATGAACGTCGGACCGACGGCAACGGCAATATCACCGAAGAAAAAAGATACGATAAAAAAATATTTGTCAAAAACATAAACGACTCTTTTCATATTCATCAGCAGTATCGTTCATATTATCTCGATGGTGTTCAACAGCCTCGGGAGGACCTGATTGTCCAAGTGGAGAAAAAACAGGAGGAACGAAGAAAACGAGGCGGGCGCGATTTCACTTACGATATGACGATACCGCTCCGAATGCTTTATACCGGGATGTATGATGTCAGTTACAAAGGTATCGCCGAAGAAAAGATCGAGGGATACACCTGCTATAAACTTAGCGCCGATGCCCGCGAGGAAAACGATACGCTGATGAACTGCTTGTATTATGTCGATACGGCAAGTTATAATCTTGTCCGGATCGATTTCAGTCCGGCTAAACTGACCAAGAAGCTGATGTTCAAGTTGAGTCGGCTCGACATGACCATATACTATTCGCAGTATGATCGGGCAATCTGGATACCGCGCCGTTTCGAGCTTAACGGCAAGGGCAAGGCGGCGTTTTTTGTCAATGTCTATTTTCAGTCAGAGGAAACATATACCAATCCGGCTGTCAATTCCGGCCTGGATGATGCCATTTTTGAAAATCGTGTTTCAGTGGAGGAGATATGAAAACCAAGATTATCGATATCAAAATGACGCCCGATCTGAATATGATATTCGGGATGACTCATTTTATCAAGTCGGTCGAGGATCTGTACGAAGCGATGGTGTCGTCATCGACCTCGGTTGAGTTCGGACTGGCCTTCTGTGAAGCATCACAGGAATGTCTGATCCGTTCCGACGGCAACAACGACGAGTTAATCGAACTGGCCGAAAACACCGCTTTCGATATCGCCTGCGGGCATACTTTTGTGATCTTTATGCGTAATGCCTTCCCGATCAATTTCCTTCCGAGAATCAAAGCGGTGCCGGAGGTTTGCCGAATATTCTGCGCCACCGCCAACCCGATACAGGTGGTTGTGGCCGAAACCGAGCTCGGGCGGGGCGTGATGGGTGTGATCGACGGTTTCATGCCGAAGGGTATCGAGGAAGAAGAGCACAAAAAGACCCGGCACAAATTCTTAAGGGATATCGGGTATAAGAGGTAGGCATAGTAGTTTATATATTTAAATACCCTTTGGGAATGTCCGGCAGGATTCATATATGCTAAAGGCGTATGGGTGATCCTGCTGTTTTTACCATAATCGACGAAGGGCGCTCTACCTAATTTCGCTATTAAAATCTAAAATTCCACTAAAATCACACCAATACAAGACTCTTCCTATCCAATATACTTATAAAACATTCCGTATAAATATTGCCTGTATTAATTTATGGAAGATACAACAATGAAACCCGTCTTCATATATTATCGAGAAATACAAAAATCCATACTATATCATTTAAGAAAAGAGTTTATGTTATGGCAAAAATAGGCGTTTTTTACGGAAGCACCACCGCCAATACGGTTATGGTGGTCACGACTCTTAACAGCGAACTGGCCCGGGCCGGATTCGAGGTGGAAAGCCACAATATTGCCGGGGGAGATATTAAGTCCATGGAATCTTATGACTTACTTGTCCTGGCTACCCCCACCTGGACCGAAGGAGAACTTCAGGAAGACTGGAAAAAAGCCCTCCATCAGCTTGGCTCGCTGGATTTTACCGGCAAACGGGTGGCGCTGGTAGGCTTGGGCGATCAGGTCAATTATCCCGATCATTTTGTCGACGCTATCGCGGAACTGGCCGAATATGTCTATCTCGGGGGCGGACAGATTGTCGGCCAATGGCCGGTCGAAGGCTACAAATTCAATAAATCGGCGGCAGTCGAGGACGGTCGCTTTGTCGGCCTGGTACTCGATCAGAACAATGAACGGGAATTGACTGCCGAACGGATCAGAGATTGGGCGGGAATGCTGCAGGAAGAGTTCGCCGGTTATTGAATTTTCCCGCCAATTTTCATCATATACCCGGATAAGTGACGGCGCCGGATTTATGCGTTTTGCGGACAGATATCAGGACGATGGAAACCTATGACATGCTTATCATGGAGGCCTCAACGCGGAATCCGGGCAATCTTCCCGGCGACCGGTTTTATGGCCTGGTACTGGATGAAGATAAACAAGAGGATATGACCGACGACAGGATACAGGAATGGATTAAACTCCTAAAAAGTCAACTCATAGGCCGGGAGTACATCAATCACGGGGAGAGTGATGTGTATGACGATGATAATCCTGGAAGGTGATATTAATAAACGGCCTTTGCAGCCCAATTATTTGAATGGATCCCGGCAGAAAAAAACCGCGTGCGCAATCCGGTTTTTATATATAAGCAGGATTATAGTTCCAGAGCCGTTTGCAGATCGCGCTCATGCTCTTCTTCCATGATCAGAATATCTTCGAGCATCCGGCGTAATCCATACATCCTGAGTTCTTCGGCCTGTCGGATACGTTCGCGGTATCTTGAAACCGCGTGCTGTTCGCCGGCCAGGTCTTGCTCAAGCATGGTTTTGCTGTTAGCGGATGTTTCTATTTTTTCGACACCCGCGGTCGGAACACCGCCGAGATAATCGATCTGCTCGGCCAGCGTGACGGCGTGCTGCATCTCTTCGGTCGAGTGGACTATCAATTCCTTGATAACACTTTCGTACTGCGGGCCGGTCATCACCGCCGCATGCTGGACATACTGAATTGCCGCCGCGAATTCCCACTTAAGGTCTTCATTCAATAACGAAATCAATTTTTTCTTGGTAACGGGCATATTAATGTCCTCCGGATTAAAAAATATGATTTATGAATTTTAATAAATATAAGACACTCCCTTGAGATCAGTCAATCTCTAAATAAAGAGAGAGTGTCTTAAAAAATGAAGAAACGGATCGATTTCTCAGGCAAACATCTGACCGGCTTTTTTGACTTTTCTTTCGGCCTCCAGCCAGTCATTCATATCATTGCCGTGCGAAAAACCGCGGCGTTCATACATAGAGTATGCCACTTCACGGACAAAATCCTGGTAGCGATTATTACCGCTGTCGCCGTTAAGCTCAATAGTCGTAAAGCCGCCGTTTTTGGTCTGGACCTGGAGCCGACAATCGATGCCATCCTTGTTTTTTTCGATGACGACTTTTTCGGGTTCCTTGATCGAAAAAACCGGCTGGGTCAATTTCTCGGGGGCGGCCTGTCCCGCATAAAGTATAATTCCGTCAATAAAGCGGCCCTTCTTCTCCAGGGTCAGACCCATCAACGGGTATTCACCGGAAAGCTCGACATTGTTTCTGGTTTTGTCGTTGAAGCTGATGTTAATATCCCGAAACATATTGTTCGCCGAAAACTTACGACAGAACCTGGCCCAAGCATTACGCTTTATTTCTTTTTTCATCCTATCCTCCTGAAAGTCTGTATTATCGCTATAATTAATGTCTATCAAATCGGCAATGCCATGCAATTATCGTTTGATATTGTCTATCATTGTATAAACTACCCGAATCAACTAAAAGTATATTACGAACAGATTTGTCCTTTATTAACGATATCAGAGAAAATAAATTTCTATAAATATTTTCGGCATAAATTTACCGGAAATGAAGCGTCACGAGTCGATTTTTGAGGTCAGTTCAATAATCGGGGCCTCGGTTGGACAACCCAGACGGAACGGGAACCAATGGCCGATTCCCGAAGAAAGATACATCTGAGAACCATTTTTGGCATATTTGCCCCATAAATAGCGATCGGTGAAGACCGACCAGAGACTGTGGCCGTTGAGACCGGCCTGACCGCCGTGAGTGTGCCCCGAAAGAGTCAATTCAATGCCGATTTCCGCCGCCGGATCAAATCCCTCGGGGCGATGCGTCATCAGAACCGTAAATACACCATCTTTTCTTCCGGCCAACGCTTTGTTCATCGATTCAATCAGGAAGCCGTATTTGACCTGTCGCATTGTCACCGGATCATCAGATCCTGCCAGGTGAAGTTGTCCCCCGTTGATATCGAGTGTTTTGCCGTCGCTTCGGAGAAGTTCCACCGGGCCGCTGTCAAATGTCCTGAGGACCCTGTTTATACCGCGGTAATATTCATGATTTCCCAAAGAAGCGTAAGTGCCGTATTTTGAATTAAATCCATCGGCAAGTTTGAGCACCTCCGGAAGCAAATCCAGGTCATCGGCGATGTCGCCGGTTATAAGGACAATATCCGGGCGGTATTTTTCGGCCTCGATTAATATATTTTCATAATCATCCAGATGTTTATAAATGCCCAGATGTGAATCAGTTAGATGCAGAATTCGCAGCCCCTCCAGATGCGGAGGGAGATTCTTAAACCCCAGCGGCAAAACATATACATCAGTATCGAGAAAGGACCGGGCAATACCGCCTCCTGCCGCCGATAAGGTTATCAGGGGAAGTGCGGCCGCCGTTCCTTTAAGAATCCGGCGGCGGGAATTGTCGATTTTTTCTTTATTTTCTTTTTTGGTTAACTCTTTTTTACCTCGTCGGCGCGATAATTTGTTGAAAACGGCCGAAAAAGGTAGCGATATAATAAGGGACAGCAGAATAATCACAACTACGACTGTCAGCACAGAGCCAAATGCCGATAACGTGATTGAATTCGTGTAGTTTCCTATAAACCAAATAGTTACGCCGATAAAGCCAATCCCCGGAATGATCAGATTGATTTTCCTGACAATCTTTCTCTGCCACCAGTCTTTGTTGAAATATTTAAACAGCACAAAGTTTAGAAGCGATAGAATCACTAAAACGGAAACACTGAATATAATCTGTCCGACAATTCTCATAATTTTACAACACTTAAAAATGCATTTATTATACGCCAAAATTCCGCATTAGATACCATTTCTTTAAAATTAATCAACACTCAAACGGCGGATTTGTTGGCATTTAAAAAAACACTTGACTTCTGCCGCATTCTCAGCGTAATTTAAAAGAGAATACATATATCCGTTGGGGGTGGCGCAACAATAACCGCCTGAGATCATACCCCCTAACCTGATCCGGATAATGCCGGCGTAGGAAAACGGGATGAATCATGTCAGATTCCAAGCGTCCACTTTGCCGCGCATGAACGGCAGGTGGATTTTTTGATTTTAACGCGGGAGTCTGTTATGAGTAAATTGATATCTATATTGATGGTGGCACTATTTGTGTTGTCATCAGATCTTTCAGCCGGAATTTTCGAGGGAAGAATAATTGGCCGCGACGGTGAACCGATCGAGGGAGTGAATATTCACACCAATATCTCATCCCTTTATGCCAAATCGGATCATGACGGTAAATTTTCACTCGATACCGGTGACGAGCAGATTGCTCACATGACATTCAGTCATGTCAGCTTTCAGCCTTATATGATGCAGATTAAGGTCGGTATGAGCACAACCGATCTGCTAATCACCCTTGACCCTGCCGTTTACCCGGGTCAGAAAATACGCGTTACGGCTATGCGGGCAAAGGTGGGACAAACTCCTGTAGCCTTTTCGGATTTCACCGATGAAGATATCGAACGTGATTACACGGTGGCCGACTTTCCTATCCTGTTGGAAACCACGCCCAATATGTACGCTTTTTCGTACACCGGTGGAGCGGCCGGCGCCTCTGATTACAAAATCCGGGGTTTCGATTCCAAAAGAATCGGCACCTATATCAACGGTATTCCGCTAAACGATCCCGAGGACCGTTTCACCTATTTCTATGATCTGGCAGATTTCGCCGCCGAGGTAGAGGATATCCAGGTGCAGCGTGGGGTCGGCAATTCTCTTTATGGTGATGCCACTTTCGGTGGATCAATCAATATTGCCTCATCCGGCCTTAACCGTGATCGGCGTATCTCGGTTAGCACCGGCTACGGTCGTTACTACTGCAATGGTGACTATGTCTCCGAAATGCGCAAGCAGGCGGTCGAGTTTTCGTCGGGGCTTATCGAGGGGCGCTGGTCGCTGGCCGGCCGTTATTCAAAAATGTACAGCGGCGGTTTCCGAGAGCACGCCTGGTATGACGGGTGGGCTTATTTCCTGTCGCTGTCACGGCTTGATCCCAATATGACCACCATCGTCAATGTTTATGGCGGGCCGATGAAAGCGCATCTCGCTTTCAATGGAATCGATCGCGCAACCGAGAACGCCAACCGTCGGGCCAATTGGAGCGATTATGACAATGAAATTGATGATTTTAACCAGCCGCATTATGAACTTCATAACACCTACAAACTGAATGAAAAAATGACTCTCAAAAATACCCTCTATTATATAAGAGGAAAAGGTTACTACGAACAGTACAAGTCCGATCGCGATATTGTCGAGTACAATATTTCGACCGAATCGCTGGTCGATGAAAATATGGCCGAGATCGATCTGGTTCGCCAGAAGTGGGTGGCCAAAAACCAATACGGCTGGAATCCGACTCTTGAATATGACCATGAACGCGGTACCGCCTTTCTGGGCGGGGCGTTTTATTATTTTGATTCCGAGCACTGGGGTCAGGTGATTTGGGCCGAAAACGTTTCCGACAATCTCGATCCCCGTCACCGTTACTATGAATATTTCGGGAAAAAAATCTCGGCTTCCGTTTACGCTATGGATTATTACTCGCTGACCGAGCGTCTCAAGCTGATGGGTAATCTCCAGTTTCGATTTCTTCGCTATGAATTCGATCAAACCCCGCTGGGGGCTTTGCCGGGACACGACTATGACATCAACTGGACCTTCCTCTCGCCGCGGGCCGGGATAACCTATCTGCCGACAGAAAACTCCGATGTTCATCTCAGCTTCGCGGTTGCCTCCCGCGAACCCGCCGATGTTTCCATCTATGATGCCGAGGAAATAACCGCCTTCCCGAATCTGGCGATCGAGGATTATGATGTCACTCCCGGCGGCGATACGGTCTATTCGTTTGGCGATCCGCTGGTCGATCCCGAACGGGTCTATAATTTCGAACTTGGCGGCAATATCAGGAGCGACCGTTACCGGGCCGGTTTGAACCTGTTCTGGATGGAATTCAAAAACGAGATCATCCCGGAAGGAGATCTGGACGATGACGGTCAACCGCGGCTGGGTAATGCCGACCGCTCGATGCATGCCGGTATCGAATTCGACGGCAGTTTTGTGCCGCATCGATACCTGACCGTGTCCGGTAATATTTCCTATAATTACAACCGGCTGAAAGATTACACTATCTATAAGGATACTGATTGGGATGGTGTGGCTGATGATACAGTCGATTATTCCGACAACACCACTCCGCTGTTTCCGGAATATATAGGCAACCTGATGTTCGATTTCAAAAAGGCACCGTTCCGGTTGACATACCGGTTACGAGCTGTCGGCAAACAGTATACCGAAAACGGGCAGATCGATGATCTGGCGATCGGTGACTATATGGTTTCGGCCATTTCCGGATCGATATCACTGGGGAAATTCGCCGGACTGGGACGGTTGACATTGTCGGCCAGAGTCGATAACCTGTTCAATGCCAAGTATGAATTATCCGGCTATGCTTATGAATGGGACGGGGTCTGGTACGGTGAGTATTATCCGGCCGCCGAAAGAAATTTCTATGCTCAGATTAAATGGGAGTTCGAATAAGGCGGATAAATAGAATTTGACCACAATTGATTATGCCATAATTATCATTTATCTGGCAGGGCTGCTGGTAATCGGAATAACGCGCCGTTCGGGCAGTCAGGAGTCAGCGTCCGGCTTTATCCTCGGCGGGCGCATGCTGACTCTTCCCGCTTTTATCGCCACGCTGGTCTCGACCTGGTACGGCGGTATTCTCGGTGGTCGGCGGAACACTTTCCGTTACGGTATTTCCAACTGGCTGGTTTTCGGGGTGCCGTACTATATCGCCGCTTTGCTTTTTGCACTTTTTCTTGCCAAAAAGGCGCGGCGTGCGAAAATCCTGACCATCCCCGACCGTCTGGATTCTGTTTACGGACGCGCCACGGCGGTGGCCGGATCAGTGATTCTTTTTTTGATGACTCTCCCCGGCGCTTATATCCTGATGCTTGCGGTGCTGATGAAATTCCTGTTTGGCTGGCCGCTCTGGCAGGGGGCGATAATCGGCACCATTTTCTCGCTTTTTTATGTGCACATGGGCGGCTTTCGGTCGGTGGTCCGTACCGATCTGCTTCAATTCGGCCTGATGTTTCTTGGGTTTATCGTTTTGTTCATTACTCTGATTTCACGATATGGTGGTCTTGACTTTATAACCGCATCGTTGCCGAATGATCATCTTGCCTGGCACGGCGGCAACACGGTCGGATATGTCGCGGTCTGGTATGTAATTGCACTGGCGACATTAATAGAACCCGCCTTTTATCAGCGTTGCTATGCCGCCAGATCGGAAGCTATCGCGCGGAAGGGTATCTTTTTTTCAATCCTGTTCTGGATCGTATTCGATTTCTTGACCACCTCGTGCGGCCTCTATGCGCGCGCACTTCTGCCCGATTTGGCCGATCCGATCAGTTCCTTCCCGGCATTGGCCGCCGAAGTGTTACCTCCCGGCCTACTCGGCCTCTTTGCCCTGGCGCTTCTGGCTACTGTTATGTCCACTGTCGATTCCTATTCATTCCTGGCCGCATCGACTTTCAGCCGCGATATAATCTGGCGGCTGTTTAAAATTCCTGATAAAGATATTACCTATTTTACCCGGGTCGGTTTGGCGATATCGGCTGTGTTGGCGCTGATGGCGGCGCTGTATTTCGACTCAATAGTCGATATCTGGTATCATTTCGGCTCGGTCGGGACACCCGCTTTGCTGATTCCCCTGTTTACAGCCTTTAACGGCAGACGGCGTATGCCGCCGAATATCGCTTTTCTTTCGGTGGTTATTTCCGGCGGCCTGTCGCTCGTATGGCTTCTATCTAAGTATCTTGGTACTTCAGATGATTACTGGATGAGTATCCAGCCCATTTTCCCCGGTTTGATCGTCTCGATACTATTCTTCCTTTTGGGAAGCAAAAAGGTTGAAAATCAACACTGACTGATATATAATATCATTTTGGATTAGCCTCCTCAGAATAGATATACTTTCTGAGTTATAATTTGACATT
>QNAH01000080.1 GCA_003641425.1 Candidatus Zixiibacteriota bacterium | reverse complement strand
GGGATGATTGGTCAGACCGAGGGTGAGGGCTTCCATCTCCGAACCGTCGTATTTTTTGGGTTTAAATTGATCCGAATATTCCACATCGGAATTGACATCGAGACCGATATAATAAGTCAGTTCGGCCTTGGCTATCTTGACATTGTTCTGTGCCGCCAGCAGGGTCAATTTATCGTTACCAAACTGGACTTGAGCCTTGAGAACATCTGATTTTGAAGCGGAACCGACCTCATAACGCGATTTGGCCAGTTTGTACTGCTCCTCGCCTCTCTTGACCGCCTCTTCCGAGACGTCCCGCTGATCCAGGGCCTTAAGGTAGTTGAAATAATATGTTTTGACATTAAGAATAACGGCCTGCTCGGATGACTCCGCCAGATGGCTGTAATACTTTTTATTGGCACGGGCGGCAGAATAATTGAAAATGTTCTGTCCGCCGTTAAAGATGGTCCAGTTAGCCGATGCCCCCAGCGAGTAGTTTTTGCTGGTTCCGCCGATAATCGATGTATCCTGTAAATAGAGCAGGGTGTCGGGCGGTACCGAATAACTGTCATCTTCGGATATAATACCAAGGACATCATAAACCATCGTCCTCTCATCGGTGTGGGTTTCGCTTCTGGAACCGCTGGCCGATATGCTCGGCAGAAAAGCGCCGAAAGCATTCCAGACCGATCCGTCGGCTGTTTTCACCTGATTGCGGGCCCGAATAGCATCCTGATTTTTCTTCAGGGCAATCTCAATGCAATCATCAAGTGTCAGTGTTTCTGCAAACGACATGCAACAGGCACTGAGGACAATCATAATAGTGCACAGAGCAATCCAATTTTTTCGGTTTGACGATGCCATCCTTTTTTCTCCTTATTAATTAATAAACAATACCGCCCATGAATATGGTACTGTTTCCGAGGGCTACCAAGACAATGAAAATTATCCATACGCTGAATAATACGTAGGCAAACTTATTCGGTTTCATTTTATAAATAATTCCCAGTCCGATGGCCGTAGTGATTATCCGCCATATCGAAAAGACATCGATCTGACGAAGGAGATAATGCATGAAAGATCCATCCTCGACCGGTTTGAGAAGCCCCAGCCCGGTAAAGACATAGGATGAACCTTTGGCCAGCATCAGCACCTCCCTGATAATATCACCCAGCAGCCCTACAAGAGCGGCGAACGCGACGACATTCATAACAATCCAGAAACCTGCTTTTCCTCCGAAACCAAAGTTTCCTGTTATCAGACATACGACAGTTATGATAATCAAAAAGACGAATCCAAAACCGGCCGCCATCAGGGGTGTATACCAGAGATATTTATTGGAACGGGCCTCTTCAAATCGGCTCTGCATATCTGCCTGAATCTGTGTGAATCTCTCCTCGGGTATCTGGTCGCGGTATTTCTCAATCTGCTCCATGGCGATTGCCATCCTGTCCTCGACCATAATCGGGCGGACGAAATGGCCCAGAGTGGATCCGGCAATAATGATGATAAAGAGCGGAACAAGCCATTCCGTTTTTCCTTTGAGGTGGCCGAATACGGCCGAGGGCTGGTAAAAGACCTTGAAGATCTTGGCCAGCATACCCGGTTTTTCGCCGACAGGCGTTTCAATCGGGGTCGGGGTAATATTCTGGTTTTCCATGTCCCAGTTCCCTTCAGTTTATAATTCTTTATTATGATTTGACATAATATTTACCGAATTGTTATAATAATATTCAACGTAATATTATGCCAAGAGATTCAAAAAGACGAAAAAAAACCGGCATATCGAAAATATGCCGGTTTTATAAATTCAGGCTACTTTCTCACCAAAGCAACATCTATTCCCGGAAATCCAAACGGATTATCGGTGACTCTTTGCGCTACGTTAAGCAACGAATATGTCTGGACATGATCGACGGTCGTATCGCTAACACTACCATAGTTGGGAATATGGGAGCGCGTCGTAAACAGAACCAGCGGGAAATTGGTTGGACCGTCATAATCATCCGGCTCCAGAGTTATAAATATCTCACCGATGGGATCGGCATCGGGATCAAGACTGTCGGCAAAAGCATACGGTTCGGTGCGGCCGCACGGAAGATTGATCAGGAAATCTTCACCGGGAAAATTCGGCACACGGAGCAATTTGGAAAATGGATTGCCATCATCCTTGGATTCGAAACTCTTAAACGAACCGGTCGATATAATCGGCCAGTTATCCGGATCACCGAAATATTGATCGACCGCAAAATCGGACCATTCCGGCCTTGTCAGTCGGCCCAGCTCGGCGCAGTCGGATGGCAGTAAAGGAGAGATTATCCATCCGCGATAGTGCCAGTCGGAACCGTTTAAATCCGGCACCTCTTCGGCATTGGAAAGGAATCTGTCCAGTGTTTTCGGGCTTTCACGGGTGGTGAAGAAAAGCTGGTGGATGATGTTGGTAAACGGCTCGATTGTTAAATCGATCGTGTCACCGGTGCACGGGTCAATAATAAATGTGTCAATTGTTTCGGAACTCACATTGACCGGCCAGGTAACAAACTCGTAATCAAGGGTCACATGTACGAATGTATCCATGGTCATTGTATCGAGAACATAGAATGAATCGACGACGGTGTCAACACAGACAACTGCCACGGTATCCAGTGTGCTGGCCAGTTCTTCAAGATTGGTGGTATCAATGATTTCCCAGCGCTCATCGATCATGTAATCGGGATCCAGCAATACTTCGGCGGTGATGTCGGAAGAATCGATACAGACTCCACCCTCTTCAATATTACAAATCCAGTAATAGGTCTCGATATCGAGGCGCCGCGAATCCCTGGTGTTGGTATTCATGAAAACGTTGATGGTATCATGAACGGCCAGGGAGTCCTGATTATACAGCGCGAACCACACTCCGCTGGCATCATACGACCGGGAATCCTTATCAGTCGGCGTTTCAAGAGCAAAGCCGGCGGTGCTGAGTCCGAAATCGATGGGATAAACCATCTGTATTGGATTTACTTCGGGATCGCCAATAGTGTCTCTCAACATAACCGCACCCTGAACATTGGGTTCAAGATCTGGAAACGGTTCTACAGTTACATCCAAAAAGCGATAGAATGGATCAAGAACGTCGTAATCTACTGTCCAGACAGTATCAATTCTATTTGAATCGGCGTCCAAAAAACGGTGGAAATAGCTGTCCCATTGAAACTTACCAAGAGAATATGAAGCCCCGGCTGTATCGGTCACCCACAGTTCATATATGAAACCGGAAGGAGCGCTCGGGAGCTGAACCGGTGACAGATGAATTTCTGTAGTGGATACCGGCGCAACAACATCCTCAGCCTGGTCGCAACCATTAAACATGAGGACAGACAAGATTATTATCGAAGCTAAAAACAAGCGAAATTGACGCCCGCACATACGATTATTTCCTCCTCACAAGAAATTACTAAAAATTTTATTAAGCGATTATACCTCAAAGAATTGAGGCTGTCAAGCCCTATTTGCAAAAAAACGGTTATGTGCTTAAGGTTAAGTCTCATAAGTATTACCTCAGTCTAAAGAAATGACGCCCGAGGACGATAATTAGATTAAATAATTTGTATTTTTTTTGGGAGTATAAATTGAAGATCTGTCCAAAATGCCGTGCGGAAAACGTCTATGATGACGCGAAATTCTGCAATGAATGCGGCGCTCCTCTGGCCGCCGGGGAATCCGATATCGGGGAATCCGCAAAAGATAAAATCAAGACGGATGACCTTGATTTTGTAGTAACCGAGACCAGCGGCCCAACGGCACCTGATTTTTTCGGTGAAGGAAATCGCGACCAACAAGATAAAGCTTCTGAAACGACCGAGAGAATTGACGAAGTCGACAGCCAGGATCTGGAAATATCGACGACCGCTGATCTTTTGAATGATGGTACTTTCGATACCCCCGTTTCGCCAAAACCCGAACCCAACGAGTTTGACTTTTCCGAACTGGCCTCCGACAACTCGAATCCGCCGGAAACCGATCCCGCCCCGCCTGAAAAAAAACCTGAAATACCCTCGGTTGACTGGAATACAGAAGTCCCTCCCGACAGCAGGGAATTAAAGGAAATGGCCGATCTCAATCTGGAAGCCAAAAAATCTCGGACAACCGAGAGTTCCACACCGGAGCCGCAACCTGAGGATCGTCAGACATTTAAGTCCGAACCGGAATTGATTACCGCACCCGGCACGATCCGTCCGGCCATTGATCCGGCCAAACAGGCCGAGATGGCAAAGTCGGATAAAAAGGTACGAGGTATCGCTTACTTCAGGAAAAATCTGATTCAGATTGCGGGCAATCCTTTTATGCACGACGGTGATGAGCTGATCGTCAACAACAAACGGTACCTGCTCCGAACCAAGAAACTCAGCCGTAACATGACTATCGGTCTTTTTGCCGGAGCCCTGGTTATAATTCTACTTATTGTCGCGGCGCAATTTATCAACTCTCCTCTGTCCGGTGACGGTTCCATCGTCGGAATGATTCTCGATGAAAACGGTCAGCCGTACCTCGAGGGCGCACGGGTCACGCTTCAGCCACTCAATAAAACAACGACCAGTAACGCCCAGGGTTTCTTCAGGTTCGACATGATACCGACCGGAACCTATGATTTCGTGTATGAATTGGGCGATCGGTACCTGGGACACGGACATTCGACTATTTCTGCGGAACAGATAACACTGGTGACATTTAAAGACCTCGAGCCAATAGCTCTGGCCGAAAAAAAAAATGGTAACTCAACCGTAAGCGGGACCCGAAAAAACCGACCCGCTCAAAACACCTCCCAAAAAAAAGCTTCTGCATCCTCTTCAAAAAAGAGTTCATCAGGTTTCGGCAAACTGAAACTCAATGCCAATGTCGATAACGCTCGCTTGTCAGTCGATGGGAAAATCCTTGGAGCGGGTAATAACACTTATTCCAAAATAAAATCCGGCCGGCACAAGATAACGGTCGATAAAACCGGTTACACTACGTACACGGAAATAGTAAATATAAAAAAGAACAAAACCACTGCCGTGACGGCAAAGCTGGATCGTCTTGCCGAGCAGGCGGCCCCGGAACTGACCGCCCGGGACTATCTTGATCTCGGAAACGATGCCCTGGCCGAAAATAAAATCGACCTGGCCATGGAAGATTTCAACAAGGCCATAGCCGCCGAAGCCGGATTTTCTGAAGGTTATGTCGCTCGCGGCAAGTTATATGCAACACAAAATGATGCTGAAAAAGCCGTCGCGGATTATGTCCGCGCCGGTGAGATATACCGTATAAACAAGCAGACCGATAAGGCGATCGACGCCTTTTCCACCGCCCTGGGCTATTCACCTGATAATATTTCCGCCATTGTCGGGCGTGCGGGCGCCCGGGCCGATAAAGGCGAATATCGATCCGGCTTGAAAGATTATGAAAAAGCCCTCGATATTGATAAGAATTTTTACCCTGCTCTTTACGGGGCCGGAGTATGCCAGTTCAAACTGGGCGAGCATAAAAAGGCCGAGAAATATTTCAGGAAAGCCTATGAGACTGATAATTCGGACCCATATCTTTATCAGTACCTGATGCTCACATATCTGGCCCGCGATGATATCAAAAAATTAAGGCAAATATATGCCGAATTCAAAGTGGTCGCCAATCCGGCCGAACTGGCCGCTCTTAAATCATCGAGCCGCTTTGAGCCGGTTTTAAGATTAATAAAGGAAGAAGACAGGTAGAGGAAATGAGCCGAAGATTGAATTGCTGGGAGTATCGTAATTGCGGCATGGAGCCGGGGGGCATTTTCTCAGAAATCTATGGTACTTGTCCGGTGGCGCTGAACATGAAATTCGACGGCGTCAACGGCGGCCGGGGCGCCGGACGGATTTGCTGGAAGGTGATGAACCGAATTTCGAGCAAGGATCCGTTTATCTGCCGCCACAACCGCCAGTCATGTATCCATTGCGATTTTTATCGCCGAGTCAACAGCGAAGAAGAATCAACCGTGATCACCGAAACGGTTGAGGATGCATTAGAGGATTTGAAGTTAGTCGTCTATTAATACTGTAAAATAACTGCAAAACCGGTATAGTATGACCTCCAAATTATACGGCTGGTTTATTATTCGGTATCAAAAGCACAATTTTTTCGTATATTGTGATTGATGATACCGAATATTTTTTGAGGAGGTCAAATGTCAATCGCCAATCGCAACAGAAACTTTATCACTATCCTCACATTGACCCTTTTACTCATCGCGGCCGTCGTAACGGCCGGGCAACTCAAAATGGAAACATCAGGCGATGTGCCCGATATCGGAACATTCATGAAAATCGGCTATGCCGGAAGTCCCGCCATCTCATCCACCGGCGAGATTTTCTTCACATCCTCGATGTCCGGCGTGGATCAGCTTTATCGCCTGACCCCCGAAGGCTGGCCCTACCAGATGACCGTCTTCGATGACGGGATCAACTGGTATGTCCTCTCCCCCGACGGACGAAAAGCCATTGTCGGCGCCACGGCCGGCGGCAATGAAGACTATCAGTTGTTTCTTCTCGATCTTCGCTCCGGCGAGATGAAACGTATTACCCATGAACCGGATGTCCGTTATGGATCGGTAATATGGAAACCCGATAATTCCGGTATTTACTACCGGGCCAATCTCGATAATCGTCGGGATTTCATGATTTATTCGCATGACCTGGCCACCGATGAAAGAATCCGAATTCTCGATATGGAAGGCAGCAACGGAATTATGGATTTATCACTGGACGGCCGTTATATGATCACCATCCATGCCAACTCCAATATCGACTATGAGCTGTTCCTGCTCGACCTGGGAAACGGCGGGCACCGCAAAATTACGCCTGAAGACGGTGAATTCACTTATGACTATGCAACCATAATGCCCGACAATAAAACCGTCTATATGGTATCGAATAATAATGAAAAAGGCATACCCTCGATCGCGACTCTCGATCTGGAAACAGGCGCCATAGAATTTGTCGATTATGAATCCAAGTGGACTATCGATCTGTTGACTTTTTCGAAGGATCGGCGCTATGCTGCCTGCCTGGTCAACGAAGACGGTTATTCCAATTTAGAGATGTGGGACATGCAAAAAGATGAGCCGCTTCCGCTTCCGCCGGTCACCGGTATCGTCAAATCACCCTCATTCAGTAATGATGGCCGTATAATCTTCCAGTTCAACAGCCCCACCCGGTCACCCGATGTCTGGACATGGGACTGGAAAAAACCGGAACTGAAAAAGATCACCCATTCGACTCAGGCCGGTATCGACCCGAATTATTTCACCGAACCGAAATTGATCAAGTATAAATCGTTCGACGGGCTCGAGATCCCCGCCTTTTTATATCTCCCGCCCGATTATGACGGCAAACCGGTTCCGTTTGTGCTGCATATTCACGGGGGACCCGAAGGGCAGTACCATCCGTACTTCTCACGGCATTTTACTTACCTGATGCTCAACGGTTACGGTATCCTGGCGCCCAATGTCAGGGGATCGTCCGGTTATGGCAAAGAATATATGAACATGGATAATTACAAAAACCGTCTCAACTCCATCAAAGATATGAAAGCCGGGGTCGATTATCTTATCGAAAATAATTTCACAAAAAAAGGGATGATCGGAATCAAGGGCGCCAGCTACGGCGGTTATGCCGTATTGGCTTGTATTACCGAATACCCGGACCTGTTCGGGGCGGCCATTGATCAGATCGGTATCGCCAATTATATCACTTTCCTGCAGAATACGCGGGAGTACCGTCGGCATATCCGCGAGGCCGAATACGGCCCGCTCAGCGATCCGGAATTTCTGAAGTCGATCTCCCCCATTCATAAGGCTTCGGAAATAAAAACCCCGCTTCTGGTGGTGCATGGTGAGAATGATCCGAGGGTGCCGGTAAGCGAGGCACGTCAGATCATACAGGCGATTATCGACAACGGCGGTGTGGTCGATTCGCTGATCTTCCCGGATGAGGGTCATGGTATTGCCAAATTATCCAATCGATTGGATTATTACCGCAAGATGGTCGAGTTTTTCGACACTCATTTGAAGAAGTAAATGATAATTTTTAATTCGATATTTTAATCCCCGCCTAATTGGCGGGGATGTATTTTATTATCGTAATCCCGTCTCAATCCCCGTATTCGAAGCTGATCGGGGGTGACACATCTGCTATATGTAGATTAATAATTATAGAATTTTACTGACGTGGTCTGTCAGTCGAAAAATTTATATTAACAAGGGGGGGGTTACGCGACAAGGGTGGCATTCCCAAACTTGTTTGGGGATGAATCCTGGAAGTATAAATATGGGAAAAAGGAAAGACTTCAATATCAAAGGCCAGGCGCACGAATACCGGGCTTAATGGGGCAGATGTGGACATCTGCCGCCCACTGATATCAATAATAAAATACCTATCAAAGATATCTGCCGTTTCATAATTAAATCTCCTTTAGTCAATTTGTTTGCCGATTGCCAGTCCCTTGCCTATGCAGTCCGATGACAGTTCCGGTATCAGCGATGCCCTTAAGTCCGTAAGATCAAATGAAATATATGGTCCTATCGTACTGCAATATACCCTGCGCGAATCGGGCGTAATGCCAATGCCGTAAACCGGCAATGCTTCTCCCGGCGGATAGAACGGATTGAGCCCGAGTGTCGATATTCTCCTGTCGATGGTGAAACTTGCCTGATCGATTAAAACCAGATTGCCGATATTCTTATAATCAAAATCACTTGAAGCCTCAGTGAGCAAAATATATCTTCCGTCGGGCGTGCATTTCAGTCCACCATGGTAGCCGCCATAGGAAATAAAGATAGAGTCGATAATATATCCGGCCTCGATGTCATACTTAAATACCTGATTCGGACTGGATAGAAAATAGAAATATCGATCATCGCTGGATAATTCGGTATAATATTCCAGGGGCATCGATCCATCAATACGCTTCAGAGTATCTATTTTCACCACACTCATTGCCTCATAATCATATATAATAAACTCATTTGAAATATTTACCCCATAGAAATAAGACATACTATTGAAAAGTCCCCCCCAATAACCGGCAGGGGTGGTATCGCTGTCAATTAAGGACCAATCCTCTATTGAATACTTCGCAATACCATCTCGAAATGCAAGCATGTATGACTTACCCGGAGGAAATAATACATGTTGTGTCGGATATATGCGATTAACTATTTCCTTGGTATCCACATCGCAGATTAAAAGAGAACCCTCCAGGGAGGAAGTAATTACCAGATATTTACCGTCCGGCGTTATACCGGCAATCCCGACTTGATCATCGGCGGGAGTAGCAATTGAATCAATCAATGAATCGGTTCTGGAGTCTATAATCCAAATGTAATCGTGATAACATTGGTACTGATTGGAAATATAAACATAATAACTACCGATCATCGGCTCACTTGGGCAGGTCGGGCAGTCGTCACAACATGATAAATAAATGAAAAAACCACAGATGCCGATCAATGATGCCAGAATTATTAATTT
>QNAH01000079.1 GCA_003641425.1 Candidatus Zixiibacteriota bacterium | reverse complement strand
CTATTAAAATCAGAGTTATCTTTTTCATATCTTCCTCCAGATAATGTTTGGTTTTTGACCCTGAAGCGTTTTTGACGCTGTCTGTCTATTATCCATTCTGCGCAGATAGCGAATTCACTCAATCTAATTTAAATTTGACCATATAAGACACCCATACCGCCACCGGCCGGTCGCCCTCCATTCCGGGCGTATATTTGCTTTTATAAGCCGCCTCGAGCGCGGCCTCCTCAAAACCATATCCCGGCCGATTACATTCCACCACCATCGCCCTCTTCACAACCCCCTGTTTGTCGATATAAGCCCGCACCATCACATTTCCATTAACGCCATCTTTCTTGGCTTTCTGCGGATAGACCGGTGGCGCCCCGTCCACCAGTTGCGGCTCCACATCCAGCGGGATATACTCGTCCGGGTTGGTCAGCGCTATCAATTCTCCCGACCTGAACGGGAGCGGACTGTCCGTGTCGGCCGGGATTTCTATCTCGGTCCTCTCCCCCGTCTGCACCGTCAGGCGTTTACTGAACATTGTCATCGATACCTTTTCGGCTTTCAATTCCGGCGAAACCATACCGGTATCTTCGGGATTGACCGCATAAATATGACTTACCAGGAAATCGAATGAAACCGTCCCGTCATCGTTCCAATCGGAATTGTTTATTTCGCAGGTCGCCGCATATAAGAGTATATCGCCGTCGGCCAGGTCAAAAATCATTTTAAAAGTGCATCTGCTGTCCTCACTTAATTCACCGTCCTTATGGATCATGGTGCAGTCGTCGCTTTTCACCTCGACCGATTTTGTATCGTAATTTAACAGCTGGTAATCAGCCTTGAGTTTTAATTCCCGGTCATGCTCCTGCCTGTATGTGATCTCGCCTTTGGTATATGCCGATATTTCGAGAGTAATATCTCTGCCCCTGAAAGGGGTCTCGATTTTTATCGTATGTTCACCCCCGTTCGAAATCACAAAATCGACCATCTCCTCGGAATATTTGAATAATTCCGTATCACCGCCGACATTGAACAGCTTGCCGATAACGCCGCTCAGGCTGATATTCTTTTCGGGAGTGGCGGACGGTCTGAGATATAAATCGAGAATCGCCATATATTCATCCGAAAAAACGGTTCCGCTTTTTTCCGACAGAAGCATCACCGGCGAACGGCTCGGGTCAACGGCGATTATCCTGAAACCGCTTCCTTTGTTCATAAGCGCGATATTGATCCTGGCGTAAGATCCCTCATTGACAAGACATTCCCCGGCGCCGCGGGCAGAGTTTTCGGCACCTTCGTTTATAACCGTGACTTTTATATTGTACCGCGGCGGTTCTGCCGCCGACACGGCTAATGAAAACATTAGCATCATGGCAAATGTTACATATATGACGCGCATCCCGAAAATCTCCTTACAGGCTTTCATTGTTAGATGTGGTCGTCTTGCTCATAATGATATCATCCTGCGTCAACGTCACTCTCTGGATGACAAAAGCATGCTCAGACACTTCGACCGATGGTGTCAATCCGGCATCTTTATCCGTGACACCGCGAAAAGAATTGACCGTCAGGATAAAAAGCAGTACCAGAGCCGCCCAGGCCAGCCCCCGGGGAACACGATAATACCCCTTGATAAATCCCAGCACCGATTCTTTCTTCGGCGATGCCTTAATCGTCTGGCTCAAAATCTTTTCTTCGAGCCCGGCCGGCATCGCTTCCTGTTTGTCCCTGGCCGCGGCCTCCTTCATCCCCGCCATCGCGGCGGCGAACTTGCGGCATGAATCGCATCCCTCCAGATGTTCATCCAGCGCCGCTTCTTCATCACGGCTCAATTCACCGTCAATACGGGCCGACAGCATCTCACGAAAATATTCACAGTTCACGGTTATCACCTCTTTATCGATATTTTTTCGAAATTCTCTTTTAACATCAGCCGTGCCTTATATAGCAACGACCTCACGGCCGGGACAGTAATCCCCAGTATTCCCGCGATTTCACTGTATGTAAATCCTTCATATTCCCGCAGTACCAATACTTCTTTATATTTCGCATCGAGCGCCGACATGGCCTTCCTGATCTGCCTCACATCGTTTCTGGCAAAATCCGCTTCGACAGCTTCAACAAAATCAAGGCTGTCAATATTGATCTCTTTCTTCGAGTCACGGATCTCGTTCAGACACAAATTGCGTGTCAGGATAAACAACCAGTTCTGCATATTGCCGATCTCGGGGTTGCCGTCAATGGCTCTGTACAGGCGCAAAAAGACCTCCTGGGTAATATCGCCGGCGGCATCTCTGTCGCCGAGCATTCTTAAAGCGAAATCATAGGTCCGGTTTTTGTGCCGGTCGAAGATTTCCCTGAATTTTTCCCGCTTGCCGGTATCAGGATCAGTCAAATCAGATCCCCCTGTGAATTCTTCTGCTGCTGTAAAGACACTCCGATCACTAAAATGTCTCCATTTTTTTTGAAATAGACAATAAAAAAGTCAGGCCCCGCGGCCTGACTTCTCCATCAATTAGCAAATAGCATTTTTTAGCTGACTGGAAATTTATGTCCCCATCTCCCATGAGGCCAAATATTTTTTCTGCTCCGGCGTCAATTTATCTATCCTTACCCCCATCGACTTCAGCTTAAGCGCCGCTATATTATTGTCAATTTTTTCGGGGACAATATAGACTTGTTTTTTCAATTTTGACGCACTCTTGACCATATATTCCGCCGCCAGCGCCTGGTTGGCAAATGACATATCCATCACCATCGCCGGATGCCCCTCCGCCGCCGCCAGGTTGATCAGTCGTCCTTCACCGAGAATATTTATCCGCCGCCCATTCTTGAGTGTGTACTCTTCGACAAAGTCACGCACCGCCCGTTTTTTCTTTTTATTCTTCTCCAGCGACTTCAGATCGAGCTCGACATTGAAATGCCCCGAATTACAGACAATCGCGCCGTCCTTCATCTTGTTGAAATGCTCCATCCGGATGACATTGATATCGCCGGTCAGGGTTACAAAAATGTCGCCGACTTTGACCGCCTCGCTCATCGGCATCACCCGGAACCCGTCCATCACCGCCTCGATCGCCTTGGTGGGATCGACCTCGGTGACAATCACATGACCACCCATTCCCTGGGCCCGCATGGCAAAACCGCGCCCGCACCAGCCGTAACCGGCTACGATCACATTCGACCCGGCAATAAGCGCATTGGTGGCGCGAAGAATACCATCGATTGTCGATTGTCCCGTGCCATAGCGGTTATCGAAAAAATGCTTTGTTTTGGAATCATTGACCGCGATGATCGGATATTTTAACGCCTTATCGGCCGCCATTGCCTTGAGACGGATCACCCCGGTGGTCGTCTCCTCGGTACCCCCGATTATACCGTCAAGAAGCTCCTTGCGCTCGGAATGCAAAGTCGAAACCAGGTCGGCGCCGTCATCCATGGTAATATGCGGTTTGAAATCCAGCGTCTGGTGAATGTGCCTGTAATATGTCTTCTTATCTTCATCGAATCGGGCAAAAACCGGGATACCGTGATCTTTGACCAGCGAGGCGGCGACATCATCCTGGGTCGAAAGCGGATTCGAAGCGCACAGAGCCGCGTTGGCGCCCGCCGCCTTGAGTGTGATCATCAGGTTGGCCGTCTCGGTGGTAACATGCAGGCAGCATGAAAGGTTGATCCCCTTCAGAGGTTTTGTTTTTTTGAATTGTTCCCGGATCAGCCGAAGCACCGGCATATTGCCCTCAGCCCATTCGATTCGAAGCTTCCCCTTCGGGGCCAGTTTCACATCGGCTATGTCATGTTTTATTTTCTTCATTCTTTTATGCGTCCTTTTGCAAATCCTTTATCTTATCCAGCTTCTCCCACGAAAAATCAGGATGATCCCACCCAAAATGTCCGTAGGCCGCCGTGCCTTTGTATATCGGGCGAAGCAGATCCAGAAACTCTATTATTCCCCTCGGCGTCAGATCAAAATTCTTCCGAATCAATTCCTCTATTCTTTCCTCGGGGATTTTGTTTGACTCATCGGTGAAGACCATCACCGAAACCGGCTCGGCAATACCGATGGCATAGGCGAGCTGAAGTGTGCACTTGTCCGCCAGCCCGGAACCGACCACATTCTTGGCGATATAACGGGCCATGTATGATGCTGAACGATCCACCTTGGTCGGATCCTTCCCTGAAAAGGCACCGCCGCCATGCGAGGCCATACCGCCGTATGTATCAACAATAATCTTGCGGCCGGTCATGCCGGTATCCGATTTCGGCCCGCCGGTAACGAATTTCCCGGTCGGGTTGACAAAATATTTTGTATTGGCATCGAGCATATTCGACGGTATAATCGGGGCAACCACGGCATCGATGATTTCCCGTCGCGATTGCTCTGTTATAAAATTGCCCGTCTCATCCAGAATTGCCTCCGTATGCTGCGATGAAATAACCACCGCCTCGACCCTGGTCGGTTTGCGGTCGCGGTACTCGATCGTAACCTGGGTCTTGCCGTCCGGACCGAGATAAGGCAGGATATTCTTCTTGCGCACTTCCGCCAGACGTTTGGCCAGCTTGTGCGCCATCATTATCGGCATTGGCATCAGTTCCTCGGTCTCACGGCAGGCATAGCCACTCATCAATCCCTGATCGCCGGCCCCGCCCGTATCGACACCCTGGGCAATATCCGGCGCCTGGGGACCGATAGCATTTAAAATAGCACACGAATCATAGGAAAAACCATACGACGGTTCAGTGTAGCCGATCTCCTTGACAACCCCCTGAACAACATCATGAATATCGACATATGCCTTTGTAGTAATTTGACCCCCGACTATAACCAAACCGGTTGAGACAAAACTTTCACATGCAACCCGGCCTTTCGGATCATGTTTTATGACATCATCCAGAACGGCATCAGAGATCTGATCGCAAATCTTATCGGGATGCCCCTCCGTTACCGATTCCGATGTAAAGAGAAAATTGCCGGTGGACATTTATGACCTCCTAATGATAATTCTTCTGATTATTAGAAACCAACTTCCGACGAGTCGCCGATATTAAGGCGGCTGGATGTTCCATTGACGACCGCTCCGACACCTATCAAAGATAATTCCAGATGACAGTTGTCGACCGAGGCCTTTTCGCTCACAATCGAATCGCGGATAATCGAACGGCATACACGCGCTTCGGCGGAAATAGTCACATATGGCCCGATTATCGACTCCTCCACCGTCGCCGATTTTGAAATATGAACCGGGGGAATAATAATCGAACCGGGATAATTGTTCACCTCGCTCGATTCGTACAGCAATGCCCGGTTTGTCTCCAGCAATGTCTCCCTTTTGCCGCAATCATGCCAGCCATCGACAAGAAACGGGCGGAGATTGTGACCGTCCCTGATCATAAATTCCATGGCATCGGTAAGCTGAACCTCGCCGCCGGTCATCTTGCCGAGTGAAATCACTTTTTCCAGATGCGACTTGAGATTGCTGGATTCCTCAAAATAATAAAGCCCGATCACCGCCAGATCCGATTTGGGATGCTTCGGTTTCTCTTCCAGGGCAATTATTCGGTTATTCTCGACAACCGCCACACCAAAACGACGTGGATCATCCACTTTTTTCAGGCCGATTACATTTTCGCCGGCCCCGACAAAGGCTTTGAAATCGGTTTTGGCGATAGTATCCCCGAGAACCACCAGAAGCGGCCCTCCCGAAATATCATGCAGGGCCAGGTGAATGGCAAAACCGAGCCCGAGTAAATCAGTCTGTTCGATAAATGTCGCCTTTACATCGCAATTGGATTTGACATAGTCGATTATCTGATCGCCCAGATGCCCGACAACAAAGATTATCTCCTCCGGTTCAAGCTCCAATAGCGGGTCAACTATATGCGCGAGAATCGGTTTCCCGGCCACGCTTATCAGCGGCTTGGGCAACGTAAACGTGTGCGGCTGAAGACGCGATCCCACACCCGCAACCGGTACGATTATTTTTAGCTTTTTCTTCATGTCAACAAATCAGCCTAATATAGGGAGAATTGGACATAAAAGGCAAATCATATTTGCTCCATTTCAATATAACGGATTAAAACAATACGCGAAGCTTATATATGATTATAATATTATGAAAATAAAATTAGAAATCCGCGCTAAAATATCTGACCAAGACTGCCGCCCCATTCATAGAACAAAAATTCCGCCCGGCCGATCAAAAGCGAAATACGCCCCATCACGGTAAAACCGAAATGAGCCCCAAAAGCTATCATAATAAACCAGATACCGACCTTAGCCGTCACCCCGACAACACCCTTGTGTTCCTTTGAAAAATAGAAATATACCAGAGTCGAGATCACACCGACCACAACCACCAGCGCCAGTAAAACACCGGCGAAACCGTTGCTGTTGCTGATCGAGCCCATCGTAGCATACAACTGTTTGAAAATAAGGCCGTGAAGCGCATTCATCAGGTAAATACCCGCCGTGTTGCCGATCACAAACGCCAGCGAAACGCGGCTCACCCACGACCATTTCGGGACCAGGCGCGCAAACATCAGCACTCCCAGCATCCCCGGTATAATCAATACCCATTCGCCCTCGTCAAACATCGGATTTATCAACTGCTGGACGATGACCGTCTGCCAGATCAGACCGACATAATAGCCGGCCGAAAGCCCTGCAAAAACGTGCTCCGATAATTTATAGAAACGGTTGTCTTTGTACAAAAACGAGAAGAGCGAGAGGATCAAATAAGCCCTCAGCCAGATCTCAAAATGATCAAGAAATGTCATACTCTCGGCCATTATTTTTGACCCTTCTCATGCTTACGGGTTACGAAATAGGCGACATTACCGATGATCACGAAAAAGATAATCAAAAAATGCACCAGTGATTGGGAAGCCATACCTCTTGTGGCGCTCCCGCTGATTTTCACCAGCCGCTCATATTCGGCCGCGCCCTTCATTCCGCCCAGAAGCCCGGTCAACTGTTTGGCTTCGACAAAAGCATACATCTTCGGGGCCACCACCGCCGTGACACCGCCCCCGACCGGAATGTTGTACTGAGCATTGACAATCGAGATCCAGTAATCGATGGTCGCATTGTCCGCCACCACAAAAATAAACTCTATATCATTATAATTTTTGACATCCTGCATCAGCGGCAAATCCTTAAGCGGTGTCCCGGTGAAATCAGCCTTGAATATCGACTCGATCGAAGTGGCCAGACCGTGCATGACCGCCACATAATTGGCTCGATAACCCAGATTCACATAATCCACCCCGTATTCTTTGCCGTACTCTTTGGCAATAGAGCGCGTCACATCTTCGGCGATAGTCGGTCCTCCCAGCGGGATATTCGACACAGTCACCACTTTCATATCCTTGGAGAACATATGCCGCAACGCCGCGATTGACATCGGGCGCGTTTCTGCCATGGCCGAAGGGTAATAATCAAAAGTCAACATAACCACACTGCTGTCGGGAAGATTGTCGATCGCTTCATACAACTGCACCGCCTCCGGCGTCAGTTCCACCGGAAACTGCATCACGACGATCATCGGGAAAAATGTCGCCACCGCCACCATCAGGTATATCCAGCGGCGGTCGATATTCGATACTTTATCCCAGAAACCCATTTTATCCCTTCCCCATATATGTCCGCTCGATTCCGAGAAGAATCCTCAGCGACATCGAGGCCATGCCCAGCGCCGCGCCGATAATAATACCGCGCTGTACCGACAGGTTGAAACCGTTCATCACAAACATATTGATATAATCGGGAATCCTGACATCGATACTCCGTAACAACGCCTCGCCGATAGGTACCCGCCAGAGCATGACCAGGCAGGCCGTAATCAGAAGCAGGGTCTCCTCGGCCGATCTCGCCCGAAACGCCCGGTAAGCCGCCGAAGCAATATAAAACGCCAGCGTCGCAAACATCGTCTCCATCATCGGCGAATCGACATAATTGAACAGCCAGTCATAAATCGAATCCGGACCGGTCCCGAATGCTCCCGCCCAGCTGATAGGGAAAATGCTGTAAAAAACTTTTCCAAAAGCCGAATTTGCCGAGGTCGGCATAATCGATGGGATCGCCATCGCAAACACCGAAATCACCGTCGCCAATTTATAAAACCAGCCGTCGCTCCGGCGTGAAACCGCCCGCGCATTGACCCGGACAATCGAAAAAACACCCAGCACCAGTGTAAAACCGCCGACAATGGTCACCCACTGAAGCAGGTTCTCCTGGAATGTACCCAGTACTGTCCGCTCGGGATTGAAAAAGAAACTGATTACCATGGCAATCCCGGCAAGAAAAGCTATTATTACTGGTAATGTATTTCGCATGCCTCCTCAGGATACATTAAATATATCATTGTACCATCCGCCAACGTTAAATAACGCCAGGATAATGCCGATTAAAATGGCAATTATGATCAACAATTTGACAAAATCCTGACCTTTCAATCCGCCCAGCAAAAGCGGCTCGCGGCTGAGATAACTCGACGCCGCATACAGCTCCTCGCCCATCAGTGTGTAATCACAGGCGGCAATAAAGAAAGGCAGCTGTTCGGGACGAGCCGTCCCGGCGATCTGTATCGCCCCGGCGGCATTACCGGTCTCGGCCAATAACAGTGATTCAGCAAAAAACGCCCCCATATAAATATTGGCCGCCGGCTTCTCGCGCATCATCCAGCCGTTGACCGTCGCGGTATATGCAAATTGCTCCCCCGCCACATAGCGAACCGTATCCGGGTCATAAGCGTCATGATGATTCACCTCAAGATAGGCCTGCTCGACCACCTCCTGTCCCGCCGCCAGAACCATCGGATAACGCACCGGCACCGACAGCGGCGTGCCATAAGCCGCCACTATCTTGGCCACACGCCCAAGAATCGACAGCCCGGCAATCGTTTCGATATCTTCCACATCCGCGATTCCCGGAATAAACAATACCGGTTTGCCCATCTCGGTGGCGCGGCCGACCGCTTCTTCCACCGCGGCAATACCCGGTATCTTGCGGACAAATAACTCTTTGCCCTTTTTCGCCCAATTCGTATAGAGAAGAACCGCCGATGAAAAAATCAGCAGGAATATAAAAATAGCAATCCGGTCGGTTCGGAATATCGGATCTTCAGCAGTCTGTGCTGATATTGAGATAGCAAAAAAGCCCGTAATAAACAGGGTGAGAGTTACTATTCTGATGATGTCGGATCGAAGTATTTTTTTCACGCAGTCAAAATACGGTATTTGTTCTATTTGTCAACTCAATTTAGATTTCGACGTGGCAAGCCATAACTATGTTCAACTTTATTATGGCTCTCGCAACGCATTCGCGCCGTTAATAAAACCTCATATTATCTATCAAACGGACGCCATGGAGCCTGACCGCCAGCGAACAGATCGTATTCCGGTTTACTTCCTTAACCGGTTTCAAAGTATCATAATCGGTGAAGGCGATATAGTCTATTTCCGCAACCGGGCAGATTTCCATAATTACCTTTTTCATTTTCCGACGGAGAACTGCCGTGCCGTATATTTTTTCATTTTTAACCATTTT
>QNAH01000078.1 GCA_003641425.1 Candidatus Zixiibacteriota bacterium | reverse complement strand
CAGAATACCGCTGATGATATCGGAGACACTTTTGTTACTGTAGTACATATTTCGCCGGGAACCATCGAGAGTGATAGTCGGGCTTTCCGCCCGGATAAGAAAGGTATTGACACCGTCGATGCTGTGATCGAGGCTGACCTCGGTAACCAGTCCGATAAACTCAAGCTGGCGCGATGCATCCACCAGCTCGCCGGCAGGAGTTATGACGATGGAAATCGATTTGCCGAGAAACGATGTGAACGTTGAGGGATCGTCGAATTCTTTTCCGCCTTCGGCTTTTCCCGCCTGTTTAACCCGGACTGCCAGCCCGTGATGGTTATCAATGTACTGTTCGAGGCGGACACTGGAGACATTGTGTTTGATCTCCTCGTTTTCGACCTTGACAGAACATATTGCGGATGTTTCCAATACTGCCATAATGCTATATCCACCGGTTTGTTATGAATAAATTATATCCGGGCGGGCAATACCCGCCCGGTGGTAATCCAATGTCTTATTCCTGCCAGCGATTGTCGATTTCAGCGTCTGATATCATTAATTTCTGACAGGAAATCTCGAAGCATTCCCAGATCTGTTCATCCGGTTTATCCTTGATATGCGGACAATGCTCCTCGTAGGCGGTAATAAATCCGTCCTCCCAGGTAAGTTCCTTCATCGCGGCATCATCGGGGTTCTTGAAAATAACCTTCCCGGATTTCCAGTTGGGTTTACTGGAGTCCATCGCCCAGCGTGCGATATCGACTGTCTCATCCGATTCTCTGATTATTCTGATGACGCCGGCGTGGGCGCGGTCGGAGGGACGTCCGGTTTCATCTTTGGCAGTGTACAGCGCATATGAAACCTCATAAACATTCTTGTAAACGACCCCATCGATTTCAAGAGTTGGCCTTCTCGCCATAGCAAATCTCCTTCCGATTGTATTACTTTAGGTTAACAGAATCGCCTAATAAATTCCTATTCGTTTACTTATCTTTGACATTAGTCTGGTTGTCTTCGTTCCAGGCGGTGAACTCGATATTGAATGTCCGCGCCGGGTATTTCGGATTCAGCGAGACTTTCAAATCGATCTCCTGACGCTTTCGCATTTCTTCATCGGCGAAAATATCCACTTTGTAGTCCTGAAGAATATTGTCACCGCCGGAAATGGCCTTCATAAATTTGTCGATATCACGCCTGAGTGTATCCACAAATTTCTGATCGATCACCGAAAACGTCTGTTTATTCAGATAATTCCGCAGTGTTTTGTAAACGTAATCATACGTCCTGCGGATCGAATAAACATTGAATGTCTCCTTGGTGAAAAGCGTCGAAGCGCCCATCGCCACCGCCGATCCCTCAAAACTGACCATCGGGTTGACACCCTTCTCATTGATCTTGGAGGCGTCCGGCTGATTGGCCTTGAAACGAAGATACTTGGCGTCGTTGATCTTGCCGTGCTTGAAACCGGCCATCGGCTGTTGCATGCCGACTGTCACATCACCCTGGTACATCTTGCCGGCGACCACGGCCGACGGCGGCACCCACATATCTTCATCTTCATACTGGTTTGCTTCACGAGCCATAACATAATTGGCAAACACCGAAACATATTGCTTGTAATCATCGATACCCGGAAGATTGGCGTAGGCCGGGTCTTCGAGCATGTCTATGACTTCTTCGAACTTCTCGAAATTCGGCAAATCGGTCAGGACATGTAGCTTGTTCGGCAGACCAAGCTGGCGGGCGATAGTGTCGATATTTTCGACGCTCCCGGCCCAGCCGGGGATAACCGCCATCGAGAAGCATTCCTTGATGCTCCATTCACGGTACAGGTCGGCCACCGCCTTCGAAATCTCTTCGAACTTCTCTTTGTCATCCGGATCGGTCAATTCCTCGATACCTACATTGGAAAAATATGCATTGACCTTCTCATCCGGTTCGGCCTGCGCATTGGCGAAAAATTTATCGATAGCCCGATAGGTCGTTTCCAGTTCGCGGCTGGCACGGTGCACCTTTTTCATATTCTTTTCGAGATTTTCCTCGAGTTTGGCCGATTTTTCGTTGATGGTCTTGCGGATTTCGTCGAGATTGTCACTCGCCGATAATGAGTTAACCCAGAGTTTGAGCCTTTCCGCCAAAAGCTTGCGCTGCATGGCGAAATTTTTCTTGGTCAAAAACTCCTTGCGCTGAAAGTCCTTTTTGGGATCAAGCCACTCGACTCCGCGGACAAGATCACCGTCGGCGGTCTTGAAAGAGGGTAACAGCGCCGCCAGTTTGCCGAAATCTCCGAAAGTATCGCTTAAAATCGAAGCGAATTCATCGTCGGAGACTTTTTCCATAACGACTTCTTCCGGCGCGGCCGGCTTGGCTTCAGCTTCCTGAGGCTGCATTTCTTTTTCTTCTTCTGCCATTATTCATCACCTCTTTTCTATTCGGTAAGAAGGTCGATATAGTACTTCGCCGCCTTCAGCAGCGCTTCCTTCTTTTCCTTGTCGGTTAAGGTTTTCTTGAGGGCATTGTTCTTTTTCAACTGCTTGTCCAGATCGGTAAGCATCTCCTTGCTGTAATAAGTCTTCTGGAGATAGTCGTTATTCTCGATCATCTGCTTTGGTGTGAAATCCTTCATGGCTTTGATTTCAAATTCGGCATTGATCGGTTCGCCCTCGGCACTTTCCAACTCTGCCGAAAATGACGGTCTGAACTTCTCGAAGACTTCCTTGAGATTGTTGCACCTGACCGGCGCGACATCGGCATCTTCGTTGTTGTTCAGCTTGGCAATATACAGCAGTTTGTTGGACGGCAGAAGTTCAACCGGAACGGAGTCATCCTTTTTGATCCTTTCGGTTGCACCAAGAATAAATTTTGCCATTTATTCCTCCGTTTATTTTGGATTAAGATTTATCTTTCACGTTGAAAACATAGGCGTCGTCTTTGACGTCTATCATTATGGCATCACCGGGTGAAACATTACCCGTGATAATATCCACTGAAAGTTTATTAATAATGTCACGTTCAATAGTACGCTGAATCGGCCGGGCACCCAATTCGATAGTGTAACCGTCATGAGCCAGCTTATTCAAAGCATCGTCGGTCAGCTCGGCTGTTATGTCCTGGTCTTTAAGTAATACGCAAAGCTGCTTGAACTCCAGAGCCGCAATTTTTTCCACCTGTTCCTGCGTGAATGAATGATATATGATGATATCGTTAAGGCGGTTCAGGAATTCCGGGCGAAACTTGGTGAATAAAAACGACCGGACCTCCTCCATATCAATCTCGCGTCTCTCGCGATCCGCATCGAGGATCTTATCCGCGGCGTAGTTCGAGGTCAGCACCACAATGGTGTTGGAAAAATCGACTGTCCGTCCCTGGCCGTCCGTCAGACGGCCGTCATCGAGCAACTGCAGCAATACATTAAAAACATCGGGGTGTGCCTTCTCAACCTCATCGAACAGTATGATCGAAAACGGCTTGCGCCGGACCGCTTCCGTCAACAGTCCCCCGGCCTCGTAACCGACGTACCCCGGCGGGGCGCCAATCATCTTTGCCACTGAATGCGATTCCATGAACTCCGACATATCGAGACGCACCATGGCGTTTTTGTCGTCGAACAGGAACTCGGCCAGAAGCTTCGGCAGATAGGTCTTACCGGTTCCGGTGGGGCCGAGAAACAGGAATGAACCGACCGGACGGTTGGGCGGTTTCAATCCGGCCCGCGATTTGCGGATGGCATTGGCGATTGCCTCGATCGCCTTTGTCTGCCCGATGATTTTCCCGGAAAGAAAAGACTCCATGTGAATCAACCGGTCCTTCTCGGCAGTCATCATCTTCGAAACGGGGATTCCTGTCCTGCGGGCGATAACGGCCGCGATATCGGCGCCCTCGATATTCGATTCGAGTTTATCGACCACCGTTTTCAGAGATTCGAACAGCGCCTTCTTTTCATCGAGACTCTTTCTTATCTCGTTTATTTTCAGTCTGTCTTTACTCACGGCTCGCCTCCGTCATGGCTTCCACGCGGTGTCCCCAGTGTTCATGGAGCATCCCGAATTCACGTTCGAATTTATCCCAGGCATCGTACAACTTATCGAACTCTTCCTTGTCCTTTTTCGGATCTTTGCCATCGCAGGCCTTCAGCAACTTTTCCACTTCATCGATTCGGGCCGTTATCGCCGGGATACTCTCCCCGGCCATCTCTTTTTTGACACCGAATTCCGAAGCGGCCTCATCGATAATATCCAGCGCGATATCGGGAAGATTACGCTCGCTCAGGTAACGCTGGGCCAGTTTGACCGAGGCAGTTACGGCATCATCTTCAAACGCCACCTTGTGATGCTCGGCATACTTGGAAACGACACCGTTGACAATACGGACCGCATCGTCGTAATCGGGCTGCTCTATCTTGATCCGCTCGAATCTTCTGTCAAGCGCCTTGTCTTTTTCAAGGTACTTGGTGTACTCTTCTTCGGTGGTAGCGCCGATCAGGCGTATCTGCCCGCGCGCCAGGGCCGGTTTAATCAGGTTGGCGGCATCCATCCCGCCGCCTCCGCCGGCTCCCGCGATAGTATGAATCTCATCGATAAATAAAATCGTTTTGCCGGCCGATTTGATCACATCGCTGACCAGGGCTTTGAAACGTTCTTCAAATTCACCCTTGTACTTGGCTCCGGCCACCATCGCGCCCATATCGACCTCCATGACACGCACATCCTGAAGCACCTTGGGGACCTTCTTATCGATCACCGCCTGGGCGAATCCCTCGACAATGGCCGATTTCCCGACCCCCGCGCCGCCGACCAGCACCGGGCTGTTTTTGCGACGGCGAAGCAGTATCTGGATGGTCTGCTGCAATTCTTTTTCACGGCCGATCATCGGATCGAATTCACCGGCCGCCGCCAGATTGGTCATATCGACACAGTAACGAAGCGTCTTGGAGATTTCCCTTTTTCCCCCGACCACCGCTTCGCCCTCTTTGGGGGGAGCCCCGGTGGCGATCTCCTCGACCGCTTTGCTCTCGGCGATGGCACGATATATACCCTCAACCTGTATATCCAGCTTATCGCGGATATACGGCGACAGTGACGATTTGGGATCGAAAATGGCAATCAATATATGTTCCGGTTCGACCAGGGCATCATACAGCTTGTTTTTCTCCTCGAGCGCCTGCGATAATATCGACTGCACCGCCGGGGAGACGGTCAGATTTTCCCTCGATGTTGACCGGCTCGATTGTTCTTTGAGATAAATCTCGACAATCGATTCGACAAATGACGGTTTTTTACCGAGTTGATTGAGAATTGACTCGACTTCGCTGCCCTCATGCCGAACCACCGCCATAAGCAGATGTTCGACTTCTATTTCGGGATGCCTGAAAGCGGCCGTCACTTCCTTGGCATTTTTTATAATGGCCCGCGAGTCGGAAGAATAGCTGGCAATATCCATAAGCTACCCGTGAGCTAAATGATTGAGAATAAACAGATTTTTATATTTTTTAGTATCTTCCCGCTAAAATCGCTAATTAAAATATTATGTTTACAATCTCTAAAAGTCAAGATATTTGTTATCAATTAAGTCATTGTACCGCAATAAAATATTTATCGGCAAAAAGGACGGTCAAATTTACGCATATCCGATATTCACGACCATAATTTATATTTTTTTGAATTGATACGTTTCTTTTTTTATGTCCAGGCGGGCATTCGCGCCCACTCGTCGCTTTCAAAATCGTAATCGCGCCAGTGATTGATGATGACCAATGTCCCGGTGTGAGTGACCAGTCTCTCCAGATGAAAGGCGCGGCCGCCATGCGGAACGGTAAACTCATTGTGTCCGAAAGGCAGGCAGCGAAGCCAGGCTTCGCCTGTGGCCACACCGTGGCGGACCTGTACGTTCAGTTTGATTGTATGTTTACCGCTTTCAGTCACGACATGGACATTGACGCCGCTGACAACCCTTGTCCCCCTCTGACGGTATCCGACTCTGGTGTAATGCCGGCGCCGACGGGACGGAAATCTGAGATTAAAGGAAATTCGTCCCTGTCCTCCCGAACCATCGTTAAACTGACCCCGAAATTCAAAAATCGAAGTGTCGGGAAGAAACTTTGTATCAATTTCAAAAGCAATAACCCTGGTATTTGGATCGAAATTATGTCTGACATCAAATTTGTGCAAAAGATTTAGAAGTGAATACAGTTGACGTTCAATACCGGCATCATCATCGGTCCAGCGGTTGAACGGAGTTACCGCCCAATCCGGCTGACCGGTGCTTCCGCGCGGGTCGGTTCCCCAGGAGCCGTATTGGATAAACAATTCAAGATCACTGTCGGTTGCCAGGATAACGACAATCGCACCTATCGCTCCGACAATGGCGACAGCCGCACCGACAGGTCCGCCAAGAGTGCTACCGGTGGCGACAAGATAGCCTATTTCAGTAATACCGGCCGCCACCGCCAGGCCATGCCCGAGCGCGGCATCATAATCATCGACACTGATTCTTCGTGCAAAATCACGCGTGTTGCTGAATACGTCGATCATGTTTTTGACAACACTTGCTTTGACAGCGACCGCAACCGCACCGCGCCGGCCGGCATAATCCGAGACTGAATCCAATGCCGCCGTAAAGGTGGATGTGGTGACCTCACCATCGAAAACAGCCTTCAGGCGGCCCAGACGGTTACCCCAGGTAAAAACCTTATTTATACTTGTCATTGTTCTGCGTACCGCACCGGTCCTCTGAATACCTGCCGGAAGTGTGTTCAAAGCCCGGCCGTCATGCCGCAACTGTTGCTGGAACTGTTGCCAGTTTATATTGCCGGCGGTGTACTCGGTGACAAGATGATAGGTTCTGGTTTCGGCCACTCCCAGGGCCAACTTCAGATAATCATGGGTGCCCAGGATTCGATTCCAGGCCGTAACACTGGCGCTTTCACTGGCGTTCCCATGTTGTCGTGAGACTTTGAAAAACGTCGCCCAGGCGCTTTGATTGGTCGGATTCTGGGCGGCGTCGTTGAACAGGTACGTCAGCAAAATATGCTCCCCGGCGATTCCGGCCAGCGGAGCGACAACTCTCAGCCAGGCGGCGCCATCGGGGCGTGTATTACCTGACTGATATTCCATCAAACCGGTTTCCAGACTGGTTAGAATATTATGAGTCAAAAAATTGTAAAGGTTGTCGATAAACCTCGCCTTGCGGTTGCCATAATTGGCAAAACGGTTAAAGGCTGAATTTAGCCGTGAACGATTGGCATCATTTTGAAGACTGCTTTCGCTGTCAACCAGTTGCTTGCAGAGGCAGGCGAGAATGCCGCGTTTACGGATACGTTGCTCAAAGCCGCTTAATCGACCGTGCCTTTCACGGGCATCAACCACGCGCATGAGATGCGAGTGATAAGCAATAACGGCGGTGGAATGAGCGATAATTTGCTCGGGATCGAAAATATATACATCATAATCATAGCTCGAAACCCCGCCCGCGGGCGGAGTCAGTTCGAGGCGAATAAAATTCTGGGAATTGGTGTAGAAAGAACCTGTAAAAAGATTTTCCATGGTGGCGGCGCTGATTTGAGCAGGCAGGGCAATGCCATAAGTATGATTGAGCAGGGCACGATTGAGAATGAAATAGCCCGACTCGGAAAATGTCCTGACCGGACGCAGCGATCCTGTGGCCGGAAATTCATATTCAGTGGCGTTCCAGTCACCAACACCACGATAATCTATTTCATATATCTTGTCCGCGTACCCGCGAGCGCCGGAACAAAACAGGTAGATCCACCTCCCGTATGCCGATGATGCGTAATTGCGGTATTGCGAGGGGATATCACGCCGGCGGGAAACATTGAACAGGGTGTTGAGATTATCCGGTGTCGTCTGATCGATATAAAAAAAATCACGATTACTGGCATTGAAAAGACCGCTCATAAAAGAGAGAAAACCGGTTTCCAGATTGGAGCCGATATCCTGATAGATTACATAGTTATATCGGCGAAAATGCAACCTGGCATGATTTCTCAGGCGTGTTGATCGGGCTCCGCCCGAGCCAAATGCGGCGCTTCCATCTGGCTCGACATCATGATGGCACATTTAACACCCTCATCTTTTTACATCTGCAGTTTTTCTTCTTCCGGTCCATCCGTACCGCCACCGCCAAAGTCATTGGGGCTCTGGGATTCTGTCCGTTCATCGAAAATATCCGAGTCGTCATCCTCGTCCTCGGACTGGGCCTCATCACCCGTCTCATCTTCGGCTTCCTCATCGGTAACAGGCCCTTCATCGACACTCGGCCCGGGCTCTTCCTCTTCTTCGACAGCATCGTTGGCTTCCACCTCGGGGTAAAGGTCTTTGTACTTAATCACAAATTTCCCCGGCGGGACATCTTCGATTTTGACCCGACCCTCGCTATCGAGCTTGCCTGATTGCTTGGTTCCATCGGGAAGAGTGATCTCATACTCGACATCCGGAATCGGCTCATCATTGTCATCGATCAGCTCGATTTCGACCCAGTCCTTGAACTCAAGAAGTCCCGACTCCTGTTCGGTCCCGAACTTGAGACCATCGGCCTCGATCACGAAAAAATATTCCGGCGGATTATAACTGTTTCCGTAATTTTGCAGCTCTTCATCGGTCGGGATCTCATCGGTATCTTCATGATACTCATATTCCCACTTAACCTCAATTTTTTCGTCAACCACGATAGCGGGTAACTCGGCAATCTTGTCATGGATATTATCACGGTCGTACTCATAGATAATGATCTTGACCTCTTTCCCGCCCGGGACACCCTTTATATCCGCAGAAAGAGTCAGTATATCGCCCCGGCGCGCCTCACCAGCGCTCCATTTCATATTTGTCACCTCGATCGGCGGCAGAATCGGGACATGATTCGATTCACCGTCGACACCCGCCCGCGAAATATCCGCCTCAAAATAAGCCGTATCGCCGATTTCGGCATCCTCGTCTATATCCATCTCACCGACAAAATTGTTACTTCTTATCTTGCCGCTTAACTGGCCGATTTTCTTGCCGCTGTCACTTCGGCCGGTGATTTTTATCTTGGCGCCGTTACCCACGAACGAGGTCTGCACCTCGACCACAGCTTTCTGGCCCGCATGCACCGCACCGGCCCGCCAGGCGGCCATTATAAGAGACGAGGTCAGCTTGATTTCATGCTCACTGTCGGTTGCTTTATTAAATTTCAAATCCATAACTATCAGTCATCATCCGGTATATCCACCGGTTTGAAAGATACTATCATCTGTTCCACCTGCCGGGCGATGGTTTTCAATGTTTTCTTTGAGAAATCAGCTGAGAATGTGTACCCGATACCGTCGACGATCATAAATATCTGCTTCTTGTAAATCACCTTATCGTCGGTGGGGATCCAGCGGCAGACAAACTCATGCACCGGCTCCCCGTTTTCAAGATCCTTCTGCTCGTCTTTGAGAACATCGACACTTTGCAGGGTATCGACCATATTATCGATCCGCTCGCGAGCGAAGTCATTAAGCTCGATATCGCCGGCATCCCTGTCGATAATGACGGTGAGCATATGCTGGATACCGCTGTCATCGGGTCCCATAAACGTAT
>QNAH01000077.1 GCA_003641425.1 Candidatus Zixiibacteriota bacterium | reverse complement strand
TCAGTCCGTTTTCGAGAAAAGGAAGACGTCCGTAAAAGATCAGCATGCCGTTGATAAGCAACAGCAGTGTCAGTATGCCGCGCTCGCGCAGAGTTCGGTACCCGGTAAAACTCATGATGAATAAAAACAGACCGCCCATATTCAGCAGGAGTCCGGATATATTGGCGGTGACCCGTGAGACGCCGAATACCGAGAATATGATATATGAGACACCGGATATAAGCGAGTATTTGAAAATGTCCCAGCGGTGATAATCGAAAGGATTCCAGTCATCGAATAGAACAGCATTGCGGGCGGCAAAGGCCAGGTGGTAAGGGTCGGTCAGGTGCGCCTGAGTGTACCCGGCAAAGAAATACGGAGGATCGATATCTAAAAAGGCAAAACGGATAACGGCCAGAAATATTATAAGGACGATCAGGAGAAATTTTGCCGGACGATACGCCATACGGTTTTTTATTTTCTGTCATACCGGTACCGCCGGATTGAAAATTAATTTTCCAATTTACCCTGGTTAATTTCGGGCGGATGACTGTCGCCGCTGTTTATAAGCCTGTATAGTTCATTTTTCTTTGTTTCATAATCCGCATTGTCTTTGGCCAAGGCAATATATTTATTCAAATATATCCGCGCCGTATCCATCCGTCCGGTTTCGGCAAATGATTTAGCTATCATATAATATCCGACGACTTTTAGAGGATCGGTCTCGACCAGCTTGTTGGAGTATTTAAGAACTGAATCGGGGACACCCATCGCAAGATAAACCGTTGCCAATCCCTCCAGGACCAGCGGACTTCTATTATCGAATCGATACGCTTTTTTCAACACCTCGAGTGCCTCGGCTTTTCTGTTAAGAGAGGTCAGTATCATAGCCTGATTACAATAAAAAACCGGATCGCAGGGACGAAGCCGGGTTGCCATCTGTGATGATGCCAGTGCTTGCCGGTAGTTACCCGACACAAGATTCAGCATGCTTATCAGATTATGGTATTCCGCCGATGAGTTGTCAGGGCTGATCGACTTAATAATCGATTTTGCCTGAGTGATATTTCCTCTATCAAGAGCCTTGAACGCCTCGGCCATTCTTCTCTGGTCGGGAAACTGTGCGTCGATCAAAAGACCCGTATTGATGAAACCGTCGCTGTTTTCGATACTGCGATAATATTCCTTTAGCGCCAGAAGACCGGATAACGACCTGGGCTTATCCAGCCGGTTTGTGTATTCAAGATATTTGATTGAATGTCCGGCATTGAGATTGACCAGCAGGAAAGGTGATACGGCTATAATCAGATATAGAATCAGCGATGGCAGAAGCCGTTTTAATAAATCCATATCGGTATTAAAAGACACCGAAAAAAGAAACAAATTCAATCCGATCGCTGTCATCGAAAACAGGTCCCAGTCACGGGGCATGCCCAGCCCGGGATCCAAAATAAATATGTATATGATACTGAAAAAAGCAATGACCGCCGTGAATAATGCCTGTGATGATTTCCATGATTTAGCGGAATTCTTCGCCGACCAGAATATCATAAGCGGTAAAAGGGGCGATAACAATATCATTTGATTAATAATATCAATCGCATGTTTCCAGCTCAACAGCGCATATTCCGGATAAGAATTTTTACCCTGGAGCAGGGGCAGAAATATATTTCTGAAATACAGATCGGTGTTATATTTGTAGAAAAATAAAATAACTAAAGCCGATGAAATTACCCCGACAAAAACCCGGAACCATATACCCAATTTTTTATAAAGATAATATCCTTTTCCTTTGCAAAACAAGAGGAAGACATACGCCGGGATAAAAATCACGGTCTGTAAATGCACCAGTAAACCCAGAAGCAGGAATATTCCGGCGGCAAGTAACCCCCCGCCCGATTGAGTCCGCTTTACACCGAAATAGATAAAACCGCCGATAAATACCCACAACAATGGATAATTTTCCGCATATCCGAAGAATAGAAGCATCACTCCCGAAATAAACAATACTGCGAAACAGACCAGTCTTTTGAAATTATTGTTTGAGATTATCTCGGATATCAGGAAGTAAAACCAGATCGATACCATACCTGAAATGACCGAGACAATCTGGAACGCGGTGCGCGCCGTCTGCTCGTTTTTCTCCCCCAGAATAAGCTGTATTTTAGACAACAGGACAGTGATCCAACGCTCGCTCCACTTGTAGAAAGAGCCGGTTTCGGAACCGAGATTTTTTATCAAGGCGTAGCCGTCACCCAGAAAATGAGCAGGCGCGGCAAAAACGATAAACATACACGCGGAAACCGCTATAAAAAGGATGCGATAGTAGTACTTATTTTGGGTATCGAAAAAGAGTGATGAGATTATCTCTACGGGCGATTCTTTAGAGCCGTGATTCCGGCGCGGTATCAGCAATGCCAGGGCAATAGCCGTCAATAAAATATAGACTACCAGGTAACTGTCAGGCAAAAATACCAGATGGTTGAAACCCCACAGCCGTGCTTCCGGGATAAACAACGGCAGAAATCTTATTAACAGCAGTACTGCCAGTATCGCCGATGAAACAGCGTACGGTGATAATCCCAGCTCGTCATTATCATTGTTGATATTTCCGGTTTTATTTTCGGACATCATACGGCTTGCGGCCCATTTATCTGTTCATGATTTCGTTCAGTTCGTTTTTCCTGTTATTAAATAAAGGATCGACAGTACCCTTTTGCATATATAAAGAAAAATTCATCCGGGCTTTCTCATCATTCCCCTGCATCTTGTTTGCTTTGCAGAGAAAATAATACCCGGCGACGTTGGCCGAATCCTGTGCCAGTAATATATCGGCATAGACTTCAGAAGAATCGAAATGGGACAGATTGTAATGAACCGCCGATAACATCTCGACTACCTGATTCGAGTTGGGATTGTATTTGTAAGCATCACTCAGGGTGGTGATGGCATTGTCCGGCTGTTCCATTCCCATATAAATATAGGCCCGGTTGAGGTAATACTTGAAATTGTATTTTTGTAATTGAATCAGCATATCCGATTCTTCCAACGCCTTGGGGTAGTTCCTCATACCGAGATAAAGCTTCACCATAAAACTGTGATAATTGGTCGAGAATTTATCCGGAGTAATCGACTGTGCGATACTCATGGCCCGGCTGAATTCTTTCTGCCTGATGGCAATAAATACATCCTGCATCTTTTTGACATTCGGGAATCTGACCGGGATGATATTATTGACCGAGTCGCCTTTGGCACTTTGGCCCAGTCCGCCGTAATAATCGCGCAAAGTAACGAGGGTGGACATTGACTTGCCCCGGTCGAGGTCGGCCAGATATTCGATCTGTTTTATCGAATGGTCGGTATTGAGGTTGACGATCAAAAATGGCATAACCGCAACAACGAGATAAATAATCAGGCTGATTGTAATTCGTTTGAATGACTGCACAAAATCATCGTGAAGAAGATAAACGAACAGCAGGGCAGGGGCGAAAGCAGAAATTGAAAACAGGTCCCAATCCCGCGGCATACCCAGTTTGGGATCTATAACGAAGAGAAATAACATGCCTCCCAGAGAGACCAGTAAGAGGAAAACCGAAACTTTATTATTGAAAATATTTTTTATATTTTTCGCCGCTCCCATGAATATCACGAGAATTAATGGCGAGATCAAAATAAACTGGTTCAGGATATCAGCCAGATGCGGGATACTCAGCAGTGCATATTCGGGCGCACTCGGTTTGCCTGAAAAAAGCGGCAGGAAGATATTCTCGAAATAGATATCGTTTTGATATTTATAAACGAAAAAGACAATTATTGCTCCCAATACGGCTCCGGCCGACCCCCGGATAAATGGTCTGTACTGACTGTAAATTTTATTTCCAGCACCCCGGCTTAAAAGCAAATAAATAAAAGCCGGTATCAGGAAGGCGAATTGAAGGTGCAAAAACAAACCAATTATGAGAAATAATAAACAGTATATAAATCCGCGGCCGGTTTTCAAATAACGCAAACAGAAATAGGTAAAAACGATGAAGACTGCCCAGAGAAGCGGGTAGTTTTCTACGTAGCCGAAAAAAAGCAAAAGTGAGGCGGAAAAAAGCGACACGAGAAACAGGATCATTCTTTTATATCCGTCCTCGAAAAGAACCCCGGCTATTTTGAAGAAAAACCATATCGAGACAACACCCGAGAAGACCGAGATAATCCTGAACGCTGTCAGGGCGGTCTGTTCATTCCTGCCGCCGAGCGCCGTCTGGATTCCGGTCAGTATAATCGTGATGCCTTTTTCGCTCCATTTGTAGAATGTACCCTGTCCCGAGGCCAGGTTGCCCAGAAGAGTGTAACCGTCACCCAAAAAATGAGTCGGTGCGGCAAATAAAGCAAACAGAACTCCCGCCGGAATAACAACCCCCAACCGGAAAAGATATTTCCGCGAAGATTCATAAAAAGCGGTCCCGAACCAGTCGCCCGCTTTTTGACCGGGATCGGAAGATTTTAAAATCAAAGGTATGGCCAGTGCCAATACGGCGGCCGGTATATATAAGCAGGTGTAAATATCGGGGAGGAATATGAGATGGTTCAAACCCCATAAACGGGACTCGTGGAAAATAAACGGAACCAATCTTATCAAAAAGAGCAATAATAACAGTATATATATTGGCAGGAATAAATTTTTACGCATATTAAAAGCTCATTTTCAATTTAGATCGGCATATCAGAATTTTATCATATTGTAATTTATTGACTATTTATGGTTTTTTCAATAACATATATGGCATTATGACATTAAATGAGTTCATCGACGTAATTGGGGGAGAATTCCCCGATGATCGCCTGACCTATCAAAAGGCGGTGCCGACTTTTCACCCGGAATCGGCTGATGAGGCGGCCAGATTGTTCGCTCTGGCCAATAAATATAGCCAGAGCCTCTATGTCACCGGATTCGGTAATAATATTGTCCCGGTCGGTGAGAAATTCAAGAATGTCATCGCGGTTCATACCGATCGTCTGAATCAGCTTATTAAAGTCGTCCCCGGTGATTTTTATGCCGAAGTGGGGGCCGGATACCCGTTGCGGGAATTGAATCTTCATCTCAAAAAATTCGGGCTTTTCCTGCCGCATGCGGACCTGCCCTATGTCGGTTCGGTGGGCGGAGCGCTGGCGGCAGGATTGTCGGCCATGCGCCATGAGCATCCCCTGCCCATCGGCCGTTATTTTATAATGGCCGAGATCGCCGTTCCCGAGGGCAAAGTGATCAACCCGGGTTCAGCCTGTTTTAAATCGGTCTCCGGGCTTGATATTGTAAAGATATTCTCACCTTCGTGGGGACTACTCGGAATGATAGCCACCGCAACATTCAGAGTTCTGCCGCTGACAGTGCGGGATGAATATGAAGATATGGCGATGCTTCCGATTGAATACGGGAAGTTCGCCCGGACATATACTCAGCCCGGCGAAAATCAATCGGCCGTTTATTCTCTCAAAATAAAAAGTAAATTTGACGCCAACAATATCCTTCCCCTGATCGAAATCGAACAGGGTTAGCCAACCATTTACGGCAGGCCGGCCATCGACATCTCGAAAATCTTGACAATATCCTGTTTATAAAGAGGTTTTGGATTATCCAGATATTCGCCCCGTGAATATATTCTCAGGGTATCATCAGCCATTTCCTCGAATTTGGAGTCGTCGATTTCGATTTCAACAAAAGTAATGTAACGATCAACCAACTTGAGAAAATCAATCACCCCGCCTACAGCCGCTTCGGCCTGCTCCATTTCAGATTTATCCGGGCTGACACCGAACAGCTCGCGCGCCATAAAGGCATATTTGGCCGGTCGGGCCCTGTATGTGTAGATCAGCAACCGGGGCAGAAGCAGCGCCAGGCCCAGCCCATGGGAGATATCATAATGCGCCGAGAGGGCATGTTCCATGGCATGAAGCGGGAACGGGCCGCCACGTCCGGAATTTACCATGCCGGACAGTGCGATGGCCGAAGCCCACGATAGCTGCGAGCGGGCATCGATATCATCAGGTTTTTCTATTATTCTGGGAAGATAATCCATCACCGTTCTGATAATCGACATCGAAAAACGATCCTGAATGGGGGTTTCATCAGCGCCGGTGAAAAAGCTTTCAAGGACGTGGCAGATTATATCGATCCCGCCGTCAATCGTATAATCGCGCGGGACGGTAACAGTCAGTTCAGGGTCAATTATGGAGACTTTCGGGAATAAAATCGGACTTCCGATAATCGCCTTTTCATGCGTTTCCCAGTTGGTGATAACGCCGCCGGCGTCAGCCTCGGAGCCGGTGGCCGCCAGGGTCGGGACCTCGATGATCGGCAGTGCCGCGGTTATTTTGGGCGGAACCGGCTGACCATGATTAACCAGATCCCAGACCGGTTTATTCATTGCAGCCGCGGCGGCAATCGCTTTGGCGGCATCCATCGGCGATCCGCCGCCGAGACCGATGATCATATCGATATTATTATTGCGGACAAGCTCAGCCGCTTCATCGATGGTCGATGAGCGCGGATTGGGTTCGACTTTGTCGAAAACCATGACCGCCACACCTTCCTGTTCAAGTTTATCGGTAACGCGGTGGATGATCCCGAAAGCCGAGGCGGAACGTCTGCCGGTGACAATCAAGGCTTTCTCGCCGTATTGTTTGGCTTCGACACCGACCTTTTTGACCTCGCCGGGACCGAATATCAGCTTGGTCGGCAGATGGAATGTGAAATTTTGCATTGTCTCGCTCCTCTATTTGGATTTATATTTTTTTAATTTAGTTATTTAATAACAATTATCGAATTCGAAAGTTTCAATAATGCATTATATCGTTTTATTTTGTTTTTTTGCATTTTTAATAGCAACAGGAAAATATATATTGTATAAAACTAAAATATGAATACAAATCCCCTGAATAATAATGGTCTGAAGACGGGACCTCTCGAAGTACTTTTTATCACTCATAACTATATCCGGTTTGCCGGGGATTTTGCCGGGGTCTTTTTACATCTGCTGGCTTGGAAGCTGAAGGGACATGGTATCAAGGTCCATGTGGTCGCGCCGCATGACGCCGCGATTCCCGAACAGGAAGAAATTGAAGGTATAAAGATATACCGGTTCCGCTACGGGCCCGATCATAAAGAGAATTTCGCCTATCGCGGTGATATGCACCGGCAGTTGTTCAAAAATCCGTTCAAGATATTCAGGCTTCTGAAATTTATAAGAGCCGAACAAAAACTGGCCTCGGAAATAATCGACAGGGAAAACATATCGGTTGTTTCGGTGCATTGGCTGATCCCGAATGCAGTCGCCGGGCGAAAATTAAAAAGAAAGTACAAAGACAGAATAAAGCTCTATTTACATTCCCACGGCACTGATATCCGTCTCCTGACAGGGGTCCCGCTGGTTTACTCGTTTCTGAAGCCGGCTGTAAAGATGTCCGAGCGCTGGACGGTTGTCTCGAATTTCCTTAAACAGTTGGTGACGGCGAAGGATAAGACGATCGATAACAAAATCGAGGTGGTTCCGCTTCCCAACGATGAGGGAGTATTTTATCCCGACGACAACACGGTTGAGGATCCCAATCTACTGGTGGCGGTATCGCGGCTGACGGTGCAGAAACGGCTGGATGTTCTATTAAAGGCGGTGAAAATTGTTTCCGAGAAACATCCGGCGATCAAACTCGGCATCTATGGGGCCGGTCCCGAAAAGTTGAATTTGAAGAAATTGATCGATGAGTTTGGTCTCGAAGGACGTGTGAAAATACATCGTCCGGTCGACCAGAAGGATTTGCGCCAGGTTTACAACAAGGCGGCGGCGGTTATTCTCAATTCGGTCGATGAAGGATTCGGTCTGGCCCTGACCGAAGCGATGCTGTGCGAGACGGCCGTGATCGGCACCCGTTCCGGAGGTATTGTCGATATTATCGACGACAAAGAAACCGGATTATTGGTCGAGCCGGATGATCCCGATCAACTGGCTGAAGCGATTCTGCAGATTGTCAAAGACGAGTCTTTGCGTCGACGGCTGGCCGAGGCCGGATATGAAAAGGCGGCCGAACACTTCTCGTCGGAAGCGTCAGCCGCCAGATTTGCAGAGATTTTCAAGAGCGGCCGATGAAATCAAGCCAGCGTCGATAATTTTGCCAGACGATTGTCTATTTTAGCAATTACCTCGCTGACATTGGAGTATTTTTCCAGCAGTTTACCTGCAAAAAATCTTCTGAATTTATCTTTTGAACCATCGCCGTCTTTCGCGGCGAACTCGCCAAGCGCTTTATTCCAGAGAATCGTGAAGTCATCATCAGTGAGGTCTTTTTCGGAAGCCTCGGTATCGATTATTCCATCTGCGGCCAGAATCAGTATATGCTTCAGCTTGTTATAGGACCAGTTATGATGAACCGAGCCCTTGATTATCTTTGACAGCCTGAACTGGTCGACTGCGGTCAGATCAAAGCCTTTCCGTCTTAAACCGACAAACATAGCTGTGCAGATATGGGCCATCTTCTTAAGATGACCGGAGTATTCATTATTTGTACATTCGGATGCCAGCCGGTCAAAAAGACCGGCAAAGGGCGACAGTGACAGCGCTTTTACCTGTTCTTCATGCAGTCCCAGTTCCCGCCACCGCCTTTGTTTTTCCCAGAGCGGCTCGCCGACACCGGAGCGGAGTTTCTCGACCCGTTCTTCAGTGATTTTAATGGGTGGATGATCGGTATCCGGATACATCCGGTCGGCACCCGGCAGAATTCGTTCAAAATCTGTCGTGCCGTCCTTGATATCCTGCCGAGTTTCATTGACCACGCCGACCGCAAGATCCGCGATCCTTATCTTTATTTCACTTATCGCCGTCGCGATATCCTCGCCGGAACCGCAGATAAGCACGATATCATCACCTCGGTCGGGTTTAAGTTCATCGATTATTTTTTCCCAGAGATTATCCGGAATGTCATAATTTTCTCTCTGGGAGTAGAAAAACAGATTGGGCCGGGTATCAATGCAGGCTATGACCCTGACACGGCCGGAGAGCTCGAAACCGAAATCACGCCCCGGCTGAAGTTTGTAAGAAACGATATCCACCATGCGTGGAAGCAAAAGCCCGGTTACCTTCAACGGAACATCGCTTTCCAGTCTCCGCCCGATCTCATTGGGTGTGCCGCTGAAAACGGATGTGAAGACCGCATCTATGTAGGGAATACTTTCCGGTTTAGGAAAACGTTCTTTGAAAATGCTTTTCAGTTCGATCAGTCCCTTTTGACGATATGCTTCCGATGCGGTCAGATCGGGAATATTACCGACCTTATGAACCCCCTTGATCTCAACCCGATCGCCGCCGGTGATAGAGACATTGACATCCTGCCTGACTGTTCCGATACCACGGCGTACCAGTCCGGTTATTTTCATCGAATTGCCGAGCAGACGGCAGACCTCGGCCGCCTCGCCGGGATCCTTCATGTCGGCGCCGGTGATAATTTCCACCAGCGGGATCGAGAGCCGGTCAGTGGCGAAAACGATACTGTGTCCGATATCGGAGACTTCGCGGCAGGCTTCCTCCTCGAGATTGACCTGGGAGATTTCGATTTTTTTATCTTTATA
>QNAH01000076.1 GCA_003641425.1 Candidatus Zixiibacteriota bacterium | reverse complement strand
TAATCAGGCTGGTAACGGCACTGATAATTTTGTTGTGCGTCATTAGCCGTGCCATAGCGCTGCCGATATATCTCTCACAATTGGGGACAATAGATTTCATCAATCCTGCATCATATGATACTATTAACACCGTCAGCATGTATTTTCTTTATTGCAGCGGTTTAAGCGGGGTTGGTGTAATATTGTTTAACGTAGTCAGAGCTTACATAAAAAAACGGCGTGTATATGCTACGGTTATTACCAGATCATAATATTTAATAGGGAGAGCCGCTTTGGCTAAGAGAAAATACAAATTATGTATTATCGATGATGAAGTGGTCGTTTGTAAGAGATTACAGCAATTCTTCACAAAGGCGAAATATGAAGTTGAGACTTTCGTCGATAGCAAGTCCGCTGCCGAGCGTATTTCGGAAGTCAGGTTTGACGTCGTGGTTACAGATATTCGGATGGACAATATTGACGGCATGGAGATTCTCAGTCTTGTTCAAAAAAAAGGTGAACCTACTAAGGTTATAATGATTACGGGTTACGCTACAATCGAAATAGCACGCGAAGCACAGGCAAAAGGTGCCTTTGACTTTATTTCCAAACCGTTCCGACCTCAAGAACTTTTGAAAGTCATTGAAAAAGCAACCAAGGAACTGGAGAACAGTGGGACAAAAGAAGAATGATAAAGAGGAGGTCTCTCTTTTTTCCATCCTGAAATCTGATTTTTCTTCCGGGTTGAATGATTCCGCCTATGAACAGGAGGAAAACAAATTAAATCAGGCATTGCTTGAACGCCCCAGTTTTTCTGTCAAGGCCAGGTTGACCCTGGCCTTCTTTATACTTTTTCTTGTAAGTGCCACAATTTCAATTACAGCGATGATAATCAATTCAAGAATTAAAAAAGGGATTCAGCTTGTTACATTAGCTGATAAATTCGCCAATGAAATTCAACATGTTAGAAGAATCGAAAAAAATTATTTTCTCTACGGCTCTGATTTGTCGGAAGTCTCTCAGCATCTGGACAATGCTCAGCAGTTTCTGGAACGGGCTTCATTTGAGTTGGGACACGATATAGGTTCGATAGAATTGGGAGAAATAAATCACTATCTCGGGGGGTATCGCTTGCTTTCCGATAGCCTGATAAAAGGTGGCAATATAAAAGATTTTATGGAATCCAAAGAATATCAAGAGATTGCGGTAAGGCTTAGAGATTACGGATCAAAAATGCTGGAAACGTCACTTGATATTTCCAAAAAGGAACGGCAATTTATCTTCTCCGCAACGGAAAATTCCAGAAGGATTATTCTCATACTTATCGCTGTTTTTTTGTTTTTTTCAATATTTATAGCTTCTCATATTTATAAGCATATTATTACTCGATTGAATCGATTAATGGTGGCAACCCAGCAATTTGCCAGTGGCGATTTTCTTCCCATCACACCCAAGAGAAAATACCGGGATGAGTTTTCTCTTCTGGTGATTGCTCTTAATCATATGATGTATGAACTCGATAAGCGCCAGCAGCTTCTGATAGAATCGCACAGACTGCGTGCAATTGGAAATCTTACAGCCGGTGTTGCTCACGAACTGAACAACCCTATTAACAATATAATTCTAACGGCCGAGGTTCTAAAGGACGGATTTGGTGAACTTTCCAAAGCAGAAATCAAAGATGCTATTAATGATCTGGTAAATCAGGGAGAAAGAGCTCAACAGATAGTCAAAAATTTACTCGATTATGCCCGGGAAAGCGAGACACAATCAGATTACCTTTACATAAACGAAATCCTGGAAGAAACCGTCCAACTTGTCAAAAATCAAATCAAACTAAGTAAAATATCGTTGGAGGAAAATTACAGGAAAACCCTTTCACCGATATATGGCGACCGAAAACTACTTGTTCAGGTCTTCTTAAACTTGATCTTAAATGCAATTGATGCTATGCCCAAAGGGGGAAATATAATCCTGGATGTCACCGAGAGTAAGCAGACAGGCTTTCTTTCGGTCACGATTACCGATACGGGGACCGGTATATCCGATCATATTCTCAACTCCATCTTCAATCCTTTTTTTACTACTAAACCGACCGGTCAGGGGACAGGATTGGGTCTTGCTGTTTCCCGGGGGATTATTGAAAAGCACGGCGGCAGCATCAGTGTTAAAAGCAGTCAGGGAGTCGGGACAACATTCACTGTGCATTTGCCTACTGTCCCGATACCTGCGGATATCAAAGATAAGAGTGACTGAACGAGGGCGATACTATTTCTTTTCAGGCATCACCGACTGATATAAACAGAATGTTGCACCCAACAACACAAAAATAACCACCTAATCGTTCCATAATGCTGTATCGGAGATGCCCGACGATCTTAAACTCAAACGAGTCTCGCATTTAGTTACACCCTTGACCTTGGTGGCAATGTCAATCAACTCATCTCTAATCTTCTCATTCTTAACGATACCCATGAGAGTGACAACCGATCCGCTTGCTGAAACCTTAATGTCCTGATCCCAGAGCCTGTCATCTGTTGCAAACGCCGCCTTTACCTCGCATGCTGTGGAGAGATTCTTCAATTTTGCCATTGAGTGCTCATTTGTTTTAAAGTCTTCGCTGTTTACGGCAAGAGCCACTATATTACACAGAGTTTCGTTGGATACATTCTGTCTATTTACGGAAAGGTCATAAAGAGACAATCGGTGTCGGTCTTCGCCATAAATGATTCTAAACCATCGATTCCTTTTATCATCAGCATTATTAAGAAATTTTATGGCTTCTTCCCTGTCTATATTCATTTCTTGCATTGCCAAATCGATTCGACTCTCAAAAGGGGCCACAATCTTTAACTTAAAGACATGCTGTATCCCCGATAAAAATAATTGCCCGGCCAGACCATGGTAAACCACATTATCTCTTTTCACTGCCTCCAGGATGGCTGATTGAACATATATCAGATAACGATGATGTTCACGGGTCAGCCTCTGCCAAATATTGGGAGCTTCCTCTAACCTGTTGAGCAGGTTTTCCTCAACGATATTATATTTTCTCGCGCATTCGGCAATTACATCGCGATTGATCAAACAGGTATAATTGAGCTTTTCTGCAAGACAATTGGCGATTTCTCTGCCACCGCTTTTGATGTCCCTGGAAATAGTTATAACACTCATAAACAGCTTCTCCTATATTAACATATTAAATTAATGGCAGAATACAAATTATAAACCGGGAAAATATATATTAATTCCGATAACATTTAACTTATCAAAGTTCAAGCTCAACATCAAGTTCAAATATTATATCTGATGAATAAAAAAATAACTTGGCTTATGGAAATAACGCCCTAATTTGAGCCTTAGAAGGCCAGGATTCCTTGTTTTATAGCTTTTAATTTATCAAGCATTATCTTTGTCGATTATTCGCTATTATATAGTGAATTCTTGTGTGTACTCAAATATTCAATAATTTCATCATACGCTGATTGTAATTCTGGTCTTTTATTCAAGAGAGCTATGGGGCTAAACTGTATGTCTTCAGAACCTTTTGGACATTTTCGGTTAAAATATAAGAGACACATTTTCTTTTCACAAGTTATTTAAATTGCTGCCTTTTCATATTTTTTCAGGTTGTAATACTTTCTTAGAATCCATCTCAACCTCAATTGTTTTTCAGATTAGTTGAGATCAGTTCCTTAGAGGGAAACCCCTCCATCACATCGCCGTTCTTATATCGACGGCAACGCATCGAATATTGTGTAGATTCATCTTCAGTGACTTCAAGGTCTTTACCGTTGATTCTAATTGAAGGCGATCCAAGAAAACGATGCTTTGTTACATCCTCTGGATTCTCAATATTGATAATATCAATCTCCTCTTTCAGCCCTGTTTCAGAAAGAACTTCTTTCAAATTGGTTAGAGCTGTTTCATGATTGGGACAGCCATCGAAGTATAAAAATTCGATTTTCATATTATTTTACTCCTTTAGAAAGTGATTCAATTATTGGACAGTTTTTTATAGTTGCGGCTCGTTGACATTCAGTCACCAGCCTTGTTAATGTCGTCTTCAATTTCTTAAGATGATTCAGTTGATTGTTGACGTGTTCTAATTTGCCCTCAGCAATCTGTCTAACTTCAGAACATTTGTATATGTCACCATCCGCTATTGCTAAAAGCTCTTTAATCTCCGATAAAGCAAAACCCAGTTCTTTGGCGTTCTTAATAAAAATGAGTCGCTCCAAATCTTTTTGAGAGTATTGCCTGTATCCGCCATCGGTTCTAACAGGCTCAGACAGCAACCCCTTTTTCTCATAGAATCTAATTGTCTCTTTATTCACCTCAGCCTTTTTGGCTAATTCACCGGTTCTGAAAACACTGTTATTCATCATTTCTCCATTTCTATTTCATTAAACACCCTGTATCATACTACAGGGTTTCAATATTTTTTGCAAATAGCTCATTTTCTTTTTCATGAGCTTTTGTTAGAAAACTGTTAGAAAATCCGGTTTTCGAAGGAAATCCCACCCAAAAAGAAATCCCCGAAGTCGTTGAACTTCAGGGACTTAAACTTGGTAGCGGGGGCAGGATTTGAACCTGCGACCTTCGGGTTATGAGCCCGACGAGCTACCGAACTGCTCCACCCCGCGATCAAGTTTCCAAATATATACGTTTTATTTACAAAGTCAAGTAATGAATTAGGAAAGAGCCAATTATACCAAATTTATTGAAATATATTGACTTAGGCCGTAAAACCAGTTCCCGGCATTACCCGATCATCATTTCGAGCCGTTATGGGCTTTCAAGAATCCACGGCTGAATCAACACAGCTTCCAACAATGAGTCAGGAACCCCATGGTTACTGACTGCATTTGAATTTTAAGATAGCTCTAATTGAATCTGTCTTTACTCAGCCGTTCGGTTGCTTTCCAGTTGATGGATTTTGCCAGAATTACTTCAACCGGATGAGTCAATAACGCTTTATAAAGTAACTTGGTTTACCGCTCACTTCCGCGTTGCTCGACTTCCTCCCGTAATGCCCGTGACTCAGATTTTAAATCAGCAATGGAATTAGCGGCCTGTTTCGTTTTAGATTGCCTGTTCGCCTGGCACTGTCAAGGGAAAATATTTCCGATTTGTTTGTCAACAATTTGTGTACTGCGCAGCACCTTGAAATTATGCACTATATTCTATTAAGCATCGATCTGATATACTGCAGCCTCTTATTCCGACCCACCTGCGATAAATCAAGCCGTATTACCATACTGTCGGCATAGGAGAATTCCATCGGATATTCACTCGCCCGACGCCAACTCTCGACCTCCTTGCGCTCGAACTTTTTGTCGGCATTGAAATGAAATTCGATCATCCCCGATCTTATCCGAACCTTTTCTATTTGATGCGCGAATGCTGAAATCTTCACCGCCGCTGCCTCGAAAAGGTTATTGACCTCATCCGGAGCCTTGCCGAAACGATCCTCGACATTATCACGGATATTCTCGATCTCATCGAGCGTCCGCGATCCGGCAATTTTTTGATATACTTCCACCTTCTGTTGTTTGATATCCATGTAATAATCGGGGATAAGTATCTCGATATCCATCTCGATCTTGGTATCCGGCATCTTGGGAACCGTCTCGCCCTTCAATTCCGCGACCGCCTCCTCCAAAAGCTTGGTGTAAAGATCGAATCCGATTTCCTCGATAAAACCGGACTGTTGCGCTCCCAGAATATTTCCGGCTCCTCGAATTTCCAGGTCCTTCATCGCCAGCGCAAATCCCGACCCCAGATCAGCATGGGCCTCGATTGCCCGCAACCGCTTTCGTGCATCCTCAGATATCAGGCGGTACGCCGGGGTCAGGAGATAAGCGCGCGCATGCACCGCCGAGCGGCCGACCCGCCCGCGAAGCTGATATAACTGCGCCAGGCCGAAACGATCGGCCCGGTTGATTATGATCGTGTTTACCGAGGGTATATCGAGACCGGATTCGATGATCGATGTGGACAAAAGTACCTGGAATTTTTTTGCCAGGAAGGCAAGCATGATCCCCTCCAGCGACTTTTCATGCATCTGCCCGTGAGCCACCGCAATCTCCGCCTGGGGAACGATTTTCTTCAAATAACGGTACATCGCCTCGATTGTCTGCACCCTGTTATGCACGAAAAAGACCTGTCCGCCCCGGTCGATCTCCTGCAAAATCACCTCGGCGATGACTTCCGGATCGAACTCGGATATTGTCGTCAGGATCGGAAGTCTGTCCTTGGGAGAGGTGTTGATCAGCGACATATCCCGCGCACCCATAAGCGACATCTGGAGAGTCCTTGGAATCGGTGTCGCCGTCAATGCAATCGTATCGACCGTACTTTTTATCTTTCTAAGCCTTTCCTTGTGACGTACTCCGAATCGCTGTTCCTCGTCGATTATCAAAAGACCCAGGTCATGAAACTCGACATCCTTTGATAACAGACGATGGGTTCCGATGACTATATCGACCTTACCCTCGGCTATCTCCGCTACCGTTGCTTTTTGTTCCTTGCGGGTTCGGAAACGGGAGAGCACCTCGATTCGTACAGGAAAATCTGCCAGACGGCGGGTGAATGTACTGTGATGCTGCTGGGCGAGAATCGTCGTCGGTACCAGTACCGCCACCTGCTTGCCGCCCTCGACCGCCTTGAATGCCGCCCTGATAGCGACTTCCGTCTTGCCGTAGCCGACATCCCCGCAAACCAGACGGTCAGTCGGAATCGGCCTTTCCATGTCGGCCTTGACATTGTTAATTGCCTTCAATTGGTCCGTCGTCTCTTCATATGGAAAAGTCGCTTCTAGCTGCCTCATCCAGGTCGTGTCCGGGCCGAACGCAAATCCCGGCCGCGCCTTGCGCGCCGCATATATCTTGAGCAAATCGGCCGCCATATCGGCGATCGCCTTCTTGGTCCTCGCCTTTATCTTTTCCCATCCGGTTCCGCCCAACGACGACAGCCGAGGCGCCGAATCCTTTCCGGAATATTTGGAAACATAATTAAATTCCTCGATCGGGACATACAATTTATCCCCGTCGGCATAGATCAGCAAAAGACAGTCACGTGGTCGTCCCCCGACTTCGATCGTCTGTAAACCCTGGTACCGCGCAATACCGAAATTCGTATGCACCACATAATCACCCTTGGTGAGACTGGTGTAATTTTGTATTGCAACACCTTCTTTGAATTTTTTCCTTCTGGCCCGGCGATAATGCCGTCCGAAAATCTGGTGATCGGTAAGCACCGCAAATTTATATGTCTTGCTTACAAAACCGCCCTTTAATTGCGCTACCTCTATAGGAAGCACCGCCGGCGAATTTATTTTTTCTCCCAGAAGTTCCTGCAATCGCGAGGCCTGGCCCGGATTGTCGGCGGCAATAAAAAACCTGATCCCACCCCGGTAAAACCCTTCCACTGTCGATGATATCATATCCAGGCGCGATCCCAGCGCCGGATGCTCACGGCATTCAAAATCTATTATATTATCCCGTCCCCCTTTGAACGGGACCAGGTCGATCTTGCGGCCGTTGACCAGGTAATCTTCATACTTTTTCAGATTGGAATAATATTTCTCGACATCGGGAGGTTTTTCCATGCGATCCTTGATGCGGGTATACCGTTTACGGGCGTCTTTGAAAATTTCTTCGATTTCAACCTTGATGCTCCCCGCCCCCTTTAGAAAGAAAATCGGATCGGTTGAAATAAAATCCAACAGGCATCCGCGATCCATACCGAATGACGTTGCCAGCCACTCCAGGCCGGGAAGTTCCGGATCATTGAGATACCGGGCCCGAACAAGATCACCGTCATCCTCCGGCATTTTTTCAATATAATCCTCGATCGTCTCCTGCCGGATCGAGACTTCACGACGGGGGAGAAGCTCCACCTTTTCCAGTTTCTTGGTCGTTCGCTGCGTGGCGACATCGAACTGCCTGATTGTCTCGACCTCATCGCCGAAAAACTCCACCCTTACCGGATGTTCGAAACCCGGCGAGAAGAAATCGATCAAACCGCCGCGGACTGCAAAATCACCGATCTCCTCAACCAGGTTGACCCGGTTGAAACCCATTCCGACCAGTTTGTCGGATAGCGAATATATGTCGGCTTCGTCTCCCACCTGAAGAACAAGACTGCCCGTCTCATAATCACCGGGACTGATTGTCGGCTCAAGTATCGCCGCGATAGGCGCCACCACAATTCCCGCCTTGTTGCGCTTAAGAGCCGAAATGGCCGATAATCTCCGACCGATTGTCTCGGCCGATGGCGCCCGAAATTCGTATGGCGGAGCCTGAAGCGATGGGAAGTGATTTATTGATTCCTCATCCATTAGAAACATCAGGTCATCGTAAAGATCGTCTGCTTCTTCCGGGCTTGAAGTGATTACGATAATCGGACGGGCGATCTCAGCGCCAAGTCCGGCGATCAGCATGGCCGGTGATGACCCGGCCAGGCCCGATATGGTCAGTTCCTCGTCGGCGCCGTTTTCGATTCTATCAAGCAGTTCTCTAAAAGGAATCGATTCGCGGAATCGTTCATTTATTGAGTCGAGATAACCTCGCTTATATTCGGTCGCGATGCTCATCTATTTACTCCAAGCACAAAACCCCCACCCGCAACGCGGGTGGGGTATGTCGTTTTTATTTATTTTATCGGGCAGAATTATAATAAACTCAATTCCATAAAGCAATCATAAATACGAAATCCTTTCGACACTTTATATTGTTGTGAGTAGCACGTCTATATCGAGCGGGCATTTCCATATAAAACCTCGCTCTCATTTCTCCTTGCCCATTCCGGCCCGTTTACATATCTTTGCATTTCGTGTAAGGTATATATCTATCCTTTAATTGACTTTTAGGGAGAATAAATATGACCGATCAGGCCATGGAATCTGTTACACAGATCAAAGACACCACCGCCAACCCGGCCCCGCTGGGATTGCTTGGATTTGGGATGACCACCGTTCTTCTCAACCTGCATAACGCCGGTTTTTTCGGGCTCGACACCATGATACTCGGAATGGGTATTTTCTACGGTGGTCTCGCGCAGATAATTGCCGGAATCATGGAGTGGAAAAAGAAAAATACTTTCGGAACCACCGCTTTTACCTCCTATGGTCTTTTCTGGCTGACTCTGGTGGGACTGCTGGTAATGCCTAAAATGGGATGGGGCGACGGGCCGACCAAGGGAGCAATGGCCGCATACCTTTTCATGTGGGGCCTGTTTACATTCTTCATGTTTATCGGGACCTTGAAACTTAACCGCGCCCTGCAGGTTGTCTTTTTTAGTCTGACTCTTCTATTCTGGCTTCTGGCTCTGGGCGATGCCACCGGCAACGCGCTCATTACCAGAATCGCGGGTTTCGAGGGAATCTTTTGCGGCTTCTCCGCCATATATGCCGCTATTGCGCAGGTGCTTAATGAAATCTATGGCAGAACCGTCCTGCCCCTCGGAGCGCCCAAAGATTGAGAGTATTCCATATTTAAGCATTTTAGATCAGGCGGGACTGGCCGGTTACCGAAAACTGCCCGGCAATCCCGCCTTTTTATTCTGTCCTGACTTCCTCTCATATATTCAAAATCGCCGCAAATCCAAT
>QNAH01000075.1 GCA_003641425.1 Candidatus Zixiibacteriota bacterium | reverse complement strand
CCTGGCACTCGGGTTTACCTCCCTGTCTGCCTCTGTTTTTATGTCCGATAAATCGACGATTTTTACCCGTCTGGATTCACTCGACGATGACCTGTACATTTTCGGTAATTATGGCGAGGCTTATGGAATTATCGGCGGTGATTTGACGGCATTTTGCTATGATCATGAGGCCTCCGGTATTATCGCCGGAAACGCCAATATTTTTGCCTATAAGGTGCTTCTGGGCGGTCAAGTCAATCAGACTGCCAGACTGTTTGGTTATGATGTGTACACCGACGCTTCCATCGGGCGGAATTTACTCATCTTCGGAAATGAAATCGAAATCGATCAGCAAGCCGAGATCCAGAAAGACCTGAATTGTGCCGGAGATATAATTTATATCAAAGGAACTGTCCATGGTGCAGTCGATGTTTCCGGCAGAATTGTTCATATCACCGGTAATATCGATGGTGATGTGGAAATCGACGCCGAAGAAATTTATATCAGCTCGCCTGCCAGAATCGGCGGTGACCTGTATTATACATCAAAAGCCGAAGCTGATATCGAGGATGATGTCGTTATCAAAGGTCGCGTGGACTGGGAAGAACCAGAGGAAAAAATAAAGACGGACCATTTTCTGTCCTCGCTGGGGATCGTGTTCCATGTCATTTTTTTCCTGATGGCCCTGCTGACCGGTTACTTCCTGATTCTCATCTTTAACCGGCATACCCACGAATCGGTCAACCAGATCAGTTCCAATTTCTGGAAAACAATGGCGGTTGGTCTTCTCTCGATAATTATTTTTATAGGCGGTCCGATTGTTTTTTGCCTGCTAATCATAGGGATTCCGCTGGCCATGATGCTGATATTTCTGGGATTGGTCCTGTTCTACATCGGAAAGATCTATGCATCGATTGCCATCGGCCATCTGGTTTTCAAGATGTTTACCAATGTCAGGAAAATTGCCCTCGGCTGGGAATTTCTGGTCGGCCTGATTATATTATCAATCGTTTTCCGCATTCCCGGACTGGGAACGGTGGTCTATATTCTGGCATTTATACTTGGAACCGGCGCGGCTATAATGGGATACCTGTCGCTATGCAAGAAATTCGGTAATTCATCGGATAGTCAACAAGCCGCCGATACCATTCAATAGCCGGCGGTCTTACCGTCTTTTCTGGGATCGGACGCACCCATCATCAACCTGTTGCTCCCGATATATATTATCTGAAGATCCGAATACGGTTCCCGTTCCTTTATCAGGTGTCCCCGGGAAATAAGATCCTGCTTGATATTGATATCGAATCCCCCGACTTCAAGATACAGCGTATCGGGCAGCCACTGATGGTGGAATCTGGGATGCTCGACAACTTTCTGCAGATTCATTCCAAAACGGGTGAAATTAATGATAGCCTGGGCCACGGTGGTGATTATCTTAGATCCGCCGGGAGCCCCAAGAGCCAGAAGCGGCCGGTCACCATTCATGACGATTGTCGGCGACATCGAAGACAGCATCCTCTTCCCCGGCTCTATTTCATTGGCCTTACCCCCGATTAAACCATACATATTCGGCACGCCCGGTTTTATCGAAAAATCATCCATCTCATTATTTAGCAGAAATCCGGCGCTGTCAACGACCAGCTTACTGCCGAATGACGCATTGATCGTATATGTCAGACTGACCACATTGCCGCTTTTATCAGCGATACAAAAATGTGTCGTCGATTCCGATTCCACCACTGATTTTTCCGGCAGACCGGAGCCTATTTCACTGGAATTGGCGGTACTTTGAAGATTTATCAAAGCCCGCCTTGATTCCAGATACTGTGGATCCAGAAGTTCAAGCACCGGATTGACGGTGAAATCGGGATCACCGAGATGAACCGCCCTGTCGGCATAGGCCAGCCGGCAGGCCTCGGCAAAGATATGCATATACTCCGGATGGGACGGCGTATATTTAATAAAATTGAACGGCTCCAAAATCTTAAGGATTTCACCGAGAATAACGCCTCCGGAAGAAGGCGGCGGCATCGAGTACACATCGAGCGAATCAAAAGTGAAATGTACCGGCTCACGCCACAGAGGCCGGTATCCGGCAAGGTCCTCATAGCTTATCAATCCTCCGTTGTTCTGCATTGACTGTACGATCATGTCGGCGGTTGTCCCGGAATAAAAGCCATCCAGGCCGTCGAGACCGATTCGCTCGAGGGTCATGGCCAGATCCGTCTGCACCAGGCGGTCACCCTGACCAAGGACGGCGCCATTTTTGAAAAAAACTTTTTTGGTTTCAGGGAAGATAGAAAGATCTTTGGCATACTCGGCGAATTTATTTGTCAGGTACGCATCCAGAATAAATCCGGTGTCGGCCAGTTTGATGGCCGGCTCGAGCAGCCGATACCAGTCCATGGAACCGTATTTTTTCCACATTTCAAACAATCCCGCTACGGTTCCGGGAACACCGGCCGCACCGGCGCCCAGTAAGGAACTGCTGGCGATGACCTCGCCCCGGCTGTCGAGATACATTTTCCTCGATGCCGAAGCAGGTGCAGTCTCCCTAAAATCAAGCGCGGTGATATTACCCAGATCGGCATCATAGATAAGGGCAAAACCTCCTCCGCCAATATTACCCGCCTCCGGATAACAAACCGCCAATGCACATCCCACTGCGACCGCGGCATCGACAGCATTACCACCGTCCCGAAGGATGTTCAGTCCGATATCAGTGGCGATCGGCGAGGCAGTCGCAATAATACCGTTATAATGATACTTTTCTACAGTTACTGAATCACAGGCGGCAAACTGTAAAACAGCCACAATTGATAGTAAAATCCTCCAGCGCCGTGAAAGGACAAATCTCTTCATCCTCATACCTGAAAGCCAAATGGTGGAACGAAGACTGATGTTTACTTCTTTTCCAAAAGGAAAATCCGACCGTCGGGGAAATCCACCTTAATCGGTATACCTTTTCTCAAGCTGTCCGATGTTATCGTGACCGGCTGGGCATCTTCACCCTCCAGCAAATCGGTCATTTTCAGTTTGGCCGAGGCAACTCCATATTTACGAAGATCCATTCTGACAATGACCTCGCGGCACGAGGTGTCGCATATGGAGGATAACTCACCCGCAGGAGGCGCCACCAGGAACATAACCGCTTTCTTGCCGGATTTTTGAATGGCAATATCGACCGATGGATCCGAACAGTACAGATAGGGCGTAATGCCGTTTTCACTCAAAAGGTTTTCGGTGAAAACCATCTTGTTATGATCGCTGTTGGAACCGAGATTAAAAGTGAATAGATACAGGGTTCCTTTGTAACGTGATGAGGCGACCCCCACACTTTTCTTGCTCAGGGTGGCCAGCTTTTTGACTTTATTGTCGGTGGAGAGTATATAGCCGTAATAATTGGCGGTAAATTGAAATCCTTTAAGCTGAGTCAGTTTGATAATATCGATTCCTCCACCAAGTGTGGTCTTGATTCTCATATGTCGGGACAGAACCTGGCAGTCTTTGAATTCTTCATCGTACTTCGGCATAAGGCCGCACAGGATCACATTGATGCCCTTTTTCAAAAGCTCCACAATCGCTTCCTGCCGGGCCTCCGGCATAAACTCGGCGCTTGGCATTATGACCAGATCGTACTTTTTCAACTCATCTGGATCGATTGTTTCTCTGATGTCATAATCAAGCTTGAGCCGCATCAAATCTCGACACAGGCCACCGATGGAATCATGCAATAAGGATTCGATATATGTGAATTGCTTCGGATTGCGAAGAAGCTTCATCCATTGATATTGACGATTGCCGATTATACAGATCTTTGTATTGCGTTCCAGTTCGCTGAGTTTAAGATCGAGTATGGCGCTGTTAAAGCGCTTGATAACCTCATAGCCGCTGGTGATGGTGCCGTCATTGGCCAGGGGAGCACCATACCAGTGATCACGATTAACAAACATATAATGATTGAAGCCGTTGAACCCGCTCAACAGACCGGAAACGACATAAAACCGGCGCAACCCGTCGGGATAAGCAACATCCCCCGCTTTCAGCTCATTCTCGGTGGCCGATGTCCCCGATGTAAATGATGAGGCCCATGAGAATCCATATTCACCGCGAAGGTAACGTCCTTTCTGGACCAGGTCAAAATATGTCCCCTCGGGAAATACATTGGTCCCGAGCATCAAATCGCGTTCTTTCGAATACAGGTCAAAAGCAGGCAGCGAATCACCGGGCCTGAAATACAGCGAACGGAAAAACAGGGGCTCAACCGTATATGACTTGAATAAATCTTCCAGAAACGCCAGATAAGATTTTAGCATAAACTCACGGAAACGGAACCAGTCAAACGTCTTCGGCAAATCCCTGATATCGAGATCATTGAAATCGCGCGGGGGATCGACCGTCTCAAAGCTCTCGTCCTTGCTTTTATAAGCCTGTCTCAACTTTTTGATATCGTCATAGCGTGAGGCAAGAAAGCCGGGGTAATATTTCGACAATACATCCGGGTTGTAGTCGGCCGACGATGGATCAAGATAACGCCCGAATGATGTCTCAAAATCGATCTCAACCATAAATACCGGGCCGCGGGGATATATATAATTTCTTGTAGTCTCGATAAAATTCTTGAAATAAGTGCTCAAAAAATGATGAAAATGAGAGTGAAGATAGCTGGGCAAGTACCCGCCCGGGACACCCGCATCATCCTTGAGCTTAAGCTCCTGCCCCTTGGAATCCCTGGCAAATATCTTTAAATCGGAAAAAAGAAACTTAGGCAATCCTCCATTGGGCCATTGTGCCGAGATCCAGGGCCCGGGGCGAAGCATAACCTTGAAGCCGAATTCCCTTGCCAGTTCAAGAAATACTATCAGGTCTTTTCTGGGATCGGAATAACCGGTAAAATCAATATCCCGTTTGTCATCCTGATGAAGATTCCAGGGTACCGAAGTAGAAATAATCCGAAAACCGGCCTTTTTTATCCTTTCAAAACAGATCGACCAATATTTTTTATCCACCCGAAAATAATGCATTTCGACTGCAAAAGGGTAATATACTTCTTTTCCAATAGTAAATTTGTTCTCAGCCACTCCAAGCATATAACACCTTATCCTTCATTGATTTAGAAAAATAGTTGCCTTTCCCTGTCATCTTAAATCTTAATTAAAATAGAGAGATAAGTCAACAAAATTTATTTTTTATTGTTGTCTGCGCCTAATGCAAATAATAATTAAAAAAAATAAATTCGTTAAGACGTTGATAGAGAATTACATAGAAGAGACCAAAAAGAGGTCAAATGCGGACATCATGGACTAAATAAGTTCATGCAGACATATTCCATTGTTCTTCAAGCACTTATGGATACACGACAATATATGGACGTCCTTTAGATTAAATCATTGAAACACAAAAAATTAACCCCCTATCATATTTGACAGGGGGCCGAATCTTCAAGATCAGATAATTATCTGATAAGCATCAATTTCTTCGTATTACTGAAATTGTTGGCTTCGATTCTGTAAAAATAAATCCCCGATGCGACTTCGGAACCGTTATCGGAAGTGGCATCCCAATCTACCGAATAATATCCCGGGGCATATTCGCCATCGACCAGGGTGGCAATCTTCTGGCCAAGAATATTAAAAACCGAGATGTTGACATGGGAATTCTGCGGAACCGCAAATTCCATCTTGGTATTCGGGTTAAAAGGGTTGGGATAGTTCTGACCGAGTTCGAATTCGGCCGGGAGAATATTGCTCTCGATTTCTTTGACATCGATCGGACCGGCAACTTCCCAGCATTCGGTGAGGAAAGTAGCAGTCGGGTCGTCACACAGCCAGTCATAAACAGTTGCCGGCACAGTCTCAATTTGGCTAATCGAATCGATACAAAAAATTCCCTCATTCAAAAACTGAACGGAAATCTCATATTTTTTGGTTGTATCGGGAGAGCTTAGCCATCCCGGAAAGGCACTCCAGCTGAAGTTAATGGTATCCGGAAGCGAGGCGTCCCAGCTAAAACCGACTATAGTGTCCATCAGTGTTCCGCCCGCGTCCCAATCGGGATCTATCCAAACCGAAGCTTCCGTTATCTCAATTTCTTCGGTCCGAAAATCACGAACCTGGCGACCGCCTACGTCAACATGTTGCAGATTCATTGTACCGCCGGACTGCTCGTAAAATTCAATCGGGAAGCTGGTGGCGATTACTTCACCAAAATCATTGAAATAATACAAGCCGATATTAACAGTTTCGTTAGGCACAATTTTCCCGTCTGTCAGCGGCTCGATCACCGCCTTCACCGTTACCTTAGCGACGACCGTCGCAAATGAAAAAACGAGACAGGTGAGAGTTAGGATCAATATCCAATTACGTTTCATTCTAAACTCCTATTTTATCAAATCATCCTAAGTTAATTTCCTCACCCTGAATTACAATTAGCCTTTCCCTTAACAATAGACTGACAAACTCATAAAATCGGCTAATCGAATCTAAAAAAATCATCAAAAAACGCTTCCTTGCGAAGCTTATTTATCAAAGCGTTATCTATAAAATCCTTTTTCTCACCTCCCTTTAAAAGCCAAATTCACTTTGGGCATACGTATCCATTATTTGTTTAGTTTCGAATTATACAAACAAGCATAGCCTCAGTCAATAAAAAAATCGTCTGCCAACAAAAAATACGCAATTCGACCTGATTACGGCGGCGGAGGCGGGCCTCCCTTATAAAGATAATTAATTATATAGGTCACGTCCAGGATATTTATCATCCCGGTGGCATCGGCATCGGCGCAATATAAATCCGGTTCCGGTCCCCCTTTATATAGATAATTAATTATATAAGTCACATCCAGAATATTGATGGAACCGCTGAAATCGGCATCGCCCCGGTCGCAAATAGCAACTGTCAGCTGACCCGGAACCATGACCGGAACATAATCGCTATATATCGATCCCAATTTCATTTCCCGACCGGATAGAACCGTATCCTCAATTATCAGGGTCTCATTGCCCGGTGAAGTACCAATGTGGAAATACAGATTCAGGATTGCCCCGGTATCAGGTTGCAGATAATTGGAACCGGGCGTGGTCGTATTCGGGAGCAGACTGTATGTGAATCGCTGACCATAAGGATCAAAATAAATCGCTTTCACCTGATCCCAGTTTTCAGTCCGAAGACCGACTGTCGAGGCCGAATCGAACCGTATATAGGACGGATATGAGGGAATCGAGCCGTCCGGCCGCCTGATTTTGAACGGCAGCATGATCGAGGAAACCAGATATTTATTATCAAGATATACCGGAATGACTGCTTCGGTATTGGGTTGGGTTGAGATCGGCTCGAATCGCAGAGTATCTGCGGTCACCATGACAAGATTTTTAAGCACTTCGGTGGCTGTTCCGTTAGGTTCATCGACAGTCAGAGAAACTGTCTTGAGGCCGTAATCATAATAAGTGTGATTGGGATTCTGATCCGTTGAATTACCTCCATCGCCGAAATCCCAATTCCACGTGGTCGGCGAATTCGGCGACTCATCGACAAAATCGACAGTCAACGGGGCCTCGCCAAGCAGAACCGGCCCGGCACTGAAAGCGGCCGCAGGAAGATTCTCGAGCGCCTTAAAAGTATTGAGACGGCCGGAGCCCAGTTTACCCTGGATCCATAAGGGCTCGCTCATCATTTCATCGGTATTATCTACAATCAAAGGCTCTATTTCATCGCGCCCGTAATCAGGCATATGAGATTTTATCAGAGCCACCGCACCGGCCACATGAGGAGCCGCCATAGATGTGCCGCTGAGATAGGCGTAAGCCTGTGATCCGGAACTGCTATAGGTATTGTAAATATTGGTGCCGGGAGCGCAGAGATCGACCCAGGTGCCGTAATTCGAATATGTATTTTTGCGATCATCGGTATTGGTCCAGGCCACCACAAGAACCAGTTTGCGTCCTGCTCCGAAAGGATCTTCCCACTGATCATAATAATCGGGAGAATCGGCGCCATCATTCCCGGCGGCATGAATAACCATAATCCCGGCGCTGTCGGCCCTTCGGAGAGCCGCCGTCATGGCCGTGGACTGGGTCATCCCGAAGCTGCAATTCATGACACAGGCGCCGGCATCAACAGCATAATCAACGGCTGTGGCTACATTGGCGCTGTTGACATAACCGGTATATCCGACTTCAGGAGTATAACCGTAACCGCCGACTCGAAGACACATAATTCGCGGGCCGGCATAAGGACCTATTCCGCCGCCCCAGCCGCCGGCCACACCGGCCACACCGACTCCATTATTGGTCACAGCCGCCGCGATTCCAGCCACATGGGTACCGTGGCCGTCGAAGTCGGAAGGATTATTATCGGGGATACCGCAGTCAACATCCATGCATGTGGCCCCGCTAAAACCGGTAAAAAAGTCATAACCTATCAGATCGTCATATCCGTTGCCGTCATCATCGACCATGTTGGAATCATCCACATCATGCACAACTCTGTCACCGTCAAGATCTTCGCCCGGATTAACCCAGATATTGTCAATCAGGTCAACATGCGAAAAAAGAACGCCGCTGTCGATGATGGCTATTTTGGCCGTGTCTGAGCCCTTTTCGCGTTCCCATACCAGCGTATCCTGTATTTTCTTTACACCCCATTGCTCATTGAAATCAGGATCATCAGGAATCAAACCTCGAACCGGAATGGCGTAGACCGGATCTACCGTGCGGACATAAGGATTTTGCAGCAATTCCTCAATAACGGCATTGAGATCCCGTTCTTCAGGAAACACAATCTCATAAAATTTGGACATATTGACATAGTTGTCGTCGGATTTATTACTTTTCCGACCCGAGAACATTTTGTTCACCTGATATACTTCGATATTTTCCAGGGTTTTATCAAGAGTCGGAATTCCGAAAGAGACCCTGTCGATAGACAAAGAAAGCTTATCGGGATCCACGTCGGTCTCGAATTGGACCTCGAGCCTGCCCGGCATGATAACAGCGCCGCTTCCGGACTGACCGTCAATATATCTTGCCTGTAAGGGTATGGCCGACAAGAAAAAGGTGAGGATAATCAGTATAAGTGAGGGGATAGACTTAGCCTTAGTCCTCATTAGAACTTCTCCGGTTAAAAACTTAAAAAATGCCTGTTTTACAATTTATACACAGCGATTATTTTCATACTCATTTTACTGAACAGCAATAACCTTCAATATTACAACAACTCTGTCCCCGCGTTGTTTCCGTGTTCAGCTTTTTTATCTATATCGGAAAAAAATGATTTCTCTCAAATAAATAGCAAATAATTTGTTTCCCCTTTTGGCTCTCTTTTTTGGCATTAAAATCCGGGGAGCCGTTTTTGGCGGCTCCCCGTTTTTGCAATTTCGTCAATATCTTCGCCTCAATGAGACGAATTTAGCAACAAATTGAGCTTCAACACTCAATCTCCAGCGTATTAAGGAACGCAGAGATAGCAACTGGCATCCGGACATTGCGGCGCCGCACCACCCTTATACAGGTAGTTAATAATGGTGGTCACGTCGAGAATGTTGATCGAACAAGTAGCGTTCGGATCGGCCTCAGCCGGACATTCAGGAGCCGCACCGCCCTTATACAGATAGTTAATGATGTAAGTCACATCAAGAATGT
>QNAH01000074.1 GCA_003641425.1 Candidatus Zixiibacteriota bacterium | reverse complement strand
TGTCGGTACTCATGATACTACCGGGACGCTCACTTCGGGTTGGGAATTTGTGCGGTCCCGTGCCGGTAATGAAACCGGGCATGATTTGAAGATAGCCGCTTACGCAAACGATATTGCGCCGCCGACTACGGCCGGTATCGGTTATCCCCAGGCCAGCACGAAACCTCTTATAAAAATTTTAGCGGATATTTATGAGATACCGGACGAACAGGAAGATCGGACGGTAAATATTATTATACAGGCGACAAACCTGGACAATTTCAGTTTTTCCGACGAGGGCGGCAACGCCATCGGTGTTATAACCGACACCTTTTTTGATACATCATGGTTCCATTGTGATGTCTGGAATGCCACTTTCGATACCTGTTATTTCTGGAACGATACCGATGAACAGGTCAGCCCTGATGATTCGTTCTGGTGTTGTGATACTATCCTGAACGGGCGTCTTGACACCGATTATGTGTCGATAAGTAACGGGACACTGACCGTCCTGGCGGGCGGCTTGTGCGGGGATATCGACAATGGCGGAAGTATCAACATCCTCGATGTCGTCTATTTGATCAATTTTTTATATAAGGGCGGCCCGGCTCCGGAATTGCCGGGAATGGCCGATTGCAATGGAGACGGGAACCTGAATATTCTGGATGGTTCTTACCTTATAAGTTACCTGTACAAAGGCGGTCCGGCGCCGGTATGCTGACGCTAACATGAAAATTACGCGGCTTTAATTGTAAGCTGATAATATGAAAATAAAATGATGAATGATGATTGATTAAGAAAAGAAAGGAGGTGAAACTTTAGAGAGGTAATTCTTTGGACACGCGCTCAGAAGGAAGAGAATTTATATTTCTAATTCTTCTATCTGATTCCGGGGTTTTCAAGGCTTGGTGGCTCTCGCTGGAGAAAACAATAAAAGGAATCGGGTTTCCGAGGGGGAAATTGATTCGAAAGAATCAATGAGAATATTGATTATGTTAACGAAACAAAACAGGAGTAAAAGATGAAACGCGTTTTGTTTGCATTCGTATTCGCTTCTATTCTTCTTTCTTTTGGGCTGGCAAACGCGATGACTTTTCAGGTTAGTGTAGACAACACCTGGACTGATGGTGTAAATGACTACATTAAAGCTGGAAACGATTTCGTTATTACTGTTAGCGCGGACATCCCGGATGCAGATCGTACCGGTATTAGTATGCCGCTGGCGTTCTACATGACGGGTGATGCTACTGCCTGGACCTTGAATTCAACCGCAGACGGTGACGGCTATCTGGCCGTTGGCGCATGGGCCTTCGACCCCATTAATTGGGGTTACTGGTGGGCCTTCTGGACCCGTGCAATAGATATGTATAATCCTGTTGCCACGTCCTGGGATGGCGTCGATGCCGATACCGTGAACTGGACCGGTTCCGGTAATCCCGGTTTCCCGGCCGGCAGCCCCATGGGTCCGGTGCTTGAATTCCATTTTGGCGCCCCGGCATTCACAGACCTGGTCAGTGAAGCCGTAATCTGTGTTGACAGTTGTCACATTCCGGATACTCAGCCAGCTCCAGATCAGTATGACTGGCTGTTTGAGGATCCGTCGCCTTCATTTGGCGGCCCTTATTGCTTCACAATCAAGAAGCAGCCGAACGAGAATGCTTATTTCACCAACTGCCCGACAAGTGATCTGGAAAGCTCGTTTGACGTGCCTTTCAGCTATGACTTCGAGGCGACTGAAACGGAAGGCGATACTCCGTACACTTATGCGGTTCTTTCCGGTCCCGGTGCCTTCAATGGCACGACCTGGGAATTTGACGCTGAGTGCACCGATGTCGGTTCTCATTCCGTTCAGGTTGGTGTTTTTGACACCGAGCATATCGATGATTACAGCACCTGTGATTTCACAATCACTGTTACCGATCAGCCTCCGGTTATCGGCGGTGACTGCAATACCACTCTGACTGTTGGTGTTGGCGATGCTTCCAAGACTCTTCAGTTCACGGCTACCGATCCGAACGCTGGTGATGTCCTTACTTTCTCGGTTGATATTCCGGGATTTGCCGGTGCTTATGCTATCGATGCCAACACCGGTCTCTTCACAGTTGAGCCGGATCTGGCTGATGCCGATATAGTCTTTACCGGCACAGTTACCGTGACAGACTGCAATGGACAGACTGATGCCTGCGAATTTATTGTCAATGTTATCAGTGAAGTTCCGTTCAAGATCGTCATCGACAAACTGCATGGCGAGTATCAGGGTCACCACTCTTATCTGCCGGTTTTTGTTGATGAAGGTTCCGAAATCATGCTTGGTTTCGACTTCCTGATCGGCTACGACCAGTCCCTGTTGACCTTTGTCGCCGCTATTGGCGGCGAACTGTTTGACATGGAAGGCGCTTACCAGTGGGAGTACTTCACCTACCGTTATAACTACAACGGCAACTGCGGCAATGGCTGTCCCAGTGGTTTGCTTCGTGTAGTCGGTATGGCTGAATACAATGATGGCCCGCATCATCCCGCTATTGGTGTTGTCCCGGCCGGTATGGTCCTGTTCACTCTGGACTTCCTGGTCTCTTCGGATTACAATGCCAACGGCATGTATGCCCCGGTCAACTTCTACTGGATGGATTGCGGCGACAACGCGATCGCTTTCAATTACAGATCAGCCGATCCGTTTGATATCTCGACTGCTCTGGCCGACAGTGTCTTCTGGTATCAGGGTGAAGATCTGTACACCAACGTTACCGCGACAGACCCGGAGTTCCCGACCTTCTTTGGTGTGGAATCCAAATGCTTCGGTCCGTTCTGGGATGATCCCGATAAGCCGCTTCCGATTCCATTCGCGTGGTTCTACGGCGGTGGTATCGACATTATCTCGATCGAAGAGATCGATGATAAGGGCGACGTCAACCTGAACGGTGTCGGCTACGAAATCGCTGACGCGGTTGTGTTCACCAACTACTTCATTTATGGCATAAACGCCTTCACGATCAATCCTGAAGGTCAGAAGGCCGCTACCGAGGTCAACGGCGACGGTATCGCTTTGACGGTTGCAGACCTTGTTTATCTCATTCGTGTCATTGTTGGTGATGCCCTTCCGATTCCGAAGGAAAGACCGAATATCACGGTTAACGCCATAGCTAACGGCCAGGAAGTTATCCTCGATAACGAAGTAGGCGCCGCCCGCTTTGTCTTCGAAGGTAATGTTGCCGTTACTCTCGGTGAAGGCGCCAGCGGCATGGAACTGAAGACCGGAACAGTCAACGGCACCACCGTTGCTCTGGTTTACAGTTTTGCCGAAGGTATGACCGCTTCGGGTTCAGTCCTGAACACCGATGGCAACCTGATCTCGGTTGAAGCCGCCGATTACAGTGGTAACCTCTATAAGACGGTTATCCTGCCGGCGACCTTTGGTCTGGCCAACTATCCGAACCCGTTCAACCCCTCAACCACTCTGCAGATGTCCCTGCCGATCGCTTCCGACTGGACAATCGACGTTTATAACGTCCTTGGCCAGAAAGTTGCCGATTACAGCGGATATAGCGAAGCTGGTATTGTGAAGGTCGAGTTTGATGGCAGCAGACACGGTTCAGGTGTCTACTTCTATCGCGCTCAGGCTGGTTCGTTCTCGGCCACCGAGAAGATGGTAATGCTGAAGTAATGCATTAATAATTTCTCTGCAGGGAGGGTTTCCCTCCCTGCGGGGAATAAAATGAGAGGGAGAGAGAATTTTTGAGGGATCGATAAGAGAAAAATTTTTTTGATTGGACTTGGGAAAAATATAGTGGCCCTTAAAACCTTTAAAGAAGTAGCACCAGGGAGGTACCGGGGCTATTTTATTCTGGCAAGGATTGCCGGCTTTTTTATTTGCACTTGTTTGCATCATGTTAGCAAAGTCTGTAATAGATTATCAAAATTACCCGCCATACTAAACCTTTCAGCAACTTGCTTAAAATCAGGGGAAGTGTATTGAGCAGTAGGTAAGCGTTAGAAAAATATTAAATGGATTTTAAGGTGTTGCTCGATAAGGGATTATAGAATTTCTTCGGACTTATAGGGGTGTGAAAAGGGGAGATTTGTTCCGGGGCGGCCCGGATGGCGAAATGTTTAATAAAACGACCGGTTATTGGTCTGTGAATTGCTCAAAGGTAAGGCGGATTAATCTGCTTTGGAAATAAGATGTTGAATAGAATAGCAACAATTATCGGGACCATACTCATTATCAGTTTGAGCCTTATGGCTTTACCGATTAATGTCGCCGTAGGCGCTTCGCCGGAGGTGAAACCGATTCCCCGTCAGTATATTCTTGAGGGTGACGAGCTTGAACTGGTGATCGAGGTTAGCGATTCCGACGGTGATCAGATCGAGCTTGGGATGGTCACTCGTCCGGCGGGAGCGGTTTTTTTCGATAATGGCGATGGCACCGGTACTCTTCGCTGGACAACCGATTTCAGCGGTCCCAACTCATCCGAAGGATCCCCTTACAATTTGACTTTCTGGGCCGGTGATGGTGAAAACACCACCGTTGCGCAGACGGAAGTGATTGTCATTAATAAAAACAGAAAACCGCAAATTGTCCATCCCGAAGAGGTCAGCGCATTTTCGGGCGAGGAGCTGATTTTTAATGTTACCGGTTATGACCCTGATCTGGATTCGGTTAGCTGGGAGACGATTTCTGCCCCTGAGGGCCTGATGTTCAGCGACGGTAATCCCGGATCGTTTTCGTGGTCAACCGCTTACAGTGATTCCGGCGATTATAATGTGCGTGTGTGTCTGGTCGATCAATATGGAGCCTCGGATACGGCCGACATTGCATTGAGTGTCCTTTCGACCGAAGTCTTTGGTTTGTCGATCGATACGATTTCGGTTTACCCCGGCGAATATGCCAAAGTGAATATCAATCTCGATAATCTTGAGAGTATTTCAGGATTTAATCTGGTTGTAAATTACGATGCCAGTGTGCTGACATTTTCTTCGATCAAGGAGACCGGCACCCGGACCGAGACCTTCGAGTATTTTACGTATCAGTTGAATTACCGCAGTCAAACCGGCGATATCCTGATTGTCGGTGTTGCTGATATAGAAAATGGTACGGACGGGGGGAATATCGAGCCGGGAAGCGGCCCGCTGGCCGAAATGAATTTTTATGTAAGCAACAATCTTGAGTATGCCGGCATTTCGGTCCCGGTATACTTTGTATTCCGTGACCCGGTCGAGCAGAATGATAATTCTCTGGCCGATGAATTTGGCGTCAAGATCATTCCGGACCAGATCGTTTTTGAAAATGGATATATCAAAATCAAATCGGCGTCAGACAATAGCTTGGGGGATATAAACCTTAATGGCGTAGCCATGGAGATAGGCGACGCGATTTATTTCACAAATTATTTTATCTATCCCAACCTTTATCCTTTAAATCCGGTCCAATGGCTGAATTCGGATATCAATCAGGACGGCCATGGCGGAACGGTGGCGGACCTTGTATTTATGCTTAATATCATTGTGAATGCCGGTGCCGGCTCATCGAAATTATCGCCTGGCGGCGGCGTGGTGAGCATCGGCATTGACAATGATGGCGACTCCTTCAGATTATTTTACGATTCACCGGTGGAAATGGGTGGGTTGGCACTTACTTTGCAGGGAGATAATAAGTTAGATAATGAAACAGTCATCCGATCAAGTTTTGAGATGTCGGGAATTACGGTAAAATCGGCTATTGACGGCAGTTTGATCCGCCTTTTGATATATGCCAAAGACGGACAAAGCATGCCGTCCGGTTTGCACAAATTTATAGAAATTATGAATTGTGGTGATCTTCAGATAGAAGATATACAGCTTTCGTCGGCTGATGGATTTATGCTAAAATCGCTTTATGATGATAATCCGGGAATGGTTCTTCCCGGTGGATTTATGCTGTATCAGAATTATCCCAATCCGTTTAATCCGTCGACCGCGATAAGCTTTGATATACCGCACAGTACCGCGGTCAATCTGACCGTGTATAATCTGCTCGGGCAGGAAGTTAAAAACCTGGTCAACCGGAATCTTCCGGCCGGCAGACATACTATTGAATGGGACGGCAGAGACAATCTGGGACGGGCCGTCGCCAGCGGGATATATTTTTACAGTTTGACAGGTGATACATTTTCGGCAAGGGAAAAAATGTTACTTCTTAAATGAGGTATTGATATATGAACAGGGAAAAAACACACAAAAATGATAATTCGACGAGGTGGGAAGTGAAATTAATAAAGATCCCGCTGTTACTCTTAATGTTTATGGTGATTATTCACGGACTGAGTTACGGTCAGTTTACCAGTCAGGACTACCAGGTATATATTGAAGATTTTCAGGCCTTGCCCGGTGACACTGTTCTGATGCCCATATCATTTAAGAATTATGACACGACCAATTCGATAATTGATACCAGTATCGCCGACACCCCGCTTTATATCTTTGGCAGTGTCGGAGCCTTTGTATTGAGACTGGAATATAACAAGAATGATCCGTGGAGTTCGACAAATCCGCTTCTGACACCCTTGGTGGCCTGGGCGGATACGGCCGCGAATGGCGATACTACCGCATATTTTTATGATTTTGAAATGGTGGGGCGGGGAAAACGAACCGGGTTGATATCCAAGGCGACCGGCGATACAACCTGGGCCATTTATGTGAAACATGATCCGGTCGATGAAGATTCTGCGGAAGTGATGTATGTTCAGTTGCTTCCCTCTGCACCCGATCCGGTATTGTATGAAAACTGGCCGCTGATTCCACCGTCGCCGGAACCTGATGTTATAATGTATATCCCCTTTGTGGTCAATCCCAATGCCGAGTTGGATCAGACAACCTGGGTGACACCGGTAAACAATATATATAACAGCAGTGATCCCCAGAACCATTTCTCAGATAGTACGGGTCTCTTATATATAGAGCCGATACTCAACCGGGGTCTGTTTAGGGTGGCGCCGAAAATCAACAACTCTCCGGTTATATCGATAGCTTCGGATACATACAGTATATCTGTAGGCGGTTCAGTTAGTTTTACCATTAATGCCACCGATGTCGAGAATGACTCCATCTGGATAACCGCAACCAGTTTACCTTCCGGCTCCAGTTTTTCATCCGGTGTCGGCGAAGGTTCCGCGACCGCCTCATTCAGCTGGACGCCGTCAAGTATAGGCACATTCTCGGCCACTTTCCAGGCGACCGACAGTATTTCTGAGGCATCCACAAAGACAGTTACAATCATCGTCTCGGGCGGCGGCGATAATAATCCACCGGTGGTGACAGTCGCCCAGACCAGTTATCAGGTTATGCAGGGTGAGTTGCTGACTTTCACGGTCAGCGCTTCCGATCCGGATGGTCACAATCTCTGCCTGTCGACTTTTGGAGCTCTTCCGGCCGGGGCGGAATTGAATCCCAGCAACCCATGCGGGACCGGTCCGTTGACGGCAACCTTTACATGGACGCCGAATTTCAGCCAGGAAGGTACATTCTATGTAACTTTCCGGGGTACTGATGATTTGGGGCTTTCCGGAGATAGAGTTGTGACAATTGTTGTCGAGGGTTTGGATCGGGATAGATTATATACTTCATCGGTACGAAGTCCCAACAACTGGCCGGTCGGCGGAATCCCGGGGGCATCACCGGTGGTCATGCCGATTGACCTGGTGACTTCTCGAACCGTTTACGGTATCAATTTTGATATGTTGTATCCCACCGATGTAGCTCGACTTGATTCCGTGACCGTAACCGATCGAACCCCGGAATACGTGGTTTACACACTGGGGCAGTCTCCCGATGTGATGCGGATAATCACATTCGGTCTGGCCAGCGAACCGATTGTCGATGGGTCCTCGCAGTCGATTCTCGATGTATATTTCACCATGGATTCGACGGCGGAACCGGGTGATTACTGGATCCATTTCTTCGATGCCTGGGAGTCGATAAGTCCCAGTTATCAGGATTCATCATTGCAGTTAATGGTCGATTCGGGGATTATTCAGGTCGACAGACTTGGCGATGTCACGCTTGAAGGACGAATCGATGTCGCGGACCTGACGAGTATTGTCTCTCATATATTGAGTCTTAACAGCCTGCCCAAACGTAACTATGACTGCGCAAATGTTATCCAGGATACCATTGTCAATGTAGTCGATCTGGTAGGAATCATCAACATGATACTTGGGCTTCCGATCGAATCGACCCCCTCACCTGTTTCTTATGATGGTCAATTTGCGACTGTCGACATTGAACACGATGATATGACCCTGGGCAGTTATACGACGCTTAAAGTCAAAGGTGAATTTCCTGATGATGTCGCCGGGGTAGAGTTGCAGATCGATTATGATCCCGATGTCCTGGAATTGCTGAAACCGGTTTTAGCCGATAGTGATGCCAAGTACACGCTGGTATCAAATGATAATATGAACGGGCGTCTAAAAATTGTGATGTATAACAATTTCGATCTGACTAATCCCGAGTCGCTGATTCGGGCCGGGATCTCCGATTTAATAACTCTTCCGGCTATAGCCAGGGAGGATGTTTCGGCGGACGACGAGTCGATTATAAACATTTCGCAGGTATATCTGTCGACACCGTTTGCTACCGAAATTCCGGTCAAGGGCGATAATCCGCTGTTGCCGGGAACCTTCTCCCTGTACCAGAATTATCCTAATCCGTTTAATCCGACCACCCGGATTGATTTTGAGATCAATCACAATTCGGGAGCCATGGAACATGTGACACTTAATGTTTACAATATCCTTGGCCGGCAGGTGAAGACACTTGTGGATGAAAATATGTCAACCGGACGATACACGGTTATTTGGGATGCCACCGACGATTATGGTTCGCGTGTGGCAACCGGAATATATCTCTATAGACTTGAGGTTGGGGATAGAGCCGAGTCCAAAAAGATGCTTTTACTTAAGTAATCTGGGAGGACCGGCAAATGAATATAAGAGGAAGTACAAGAGGTTTGAAAACACGTAGTCTATTATATATTGCAGCCATTATAATTCTTTTAACCGGATCGGCGCTGGGTCAGGTGAACCAGCCCCCGGTATTGGCTACAATCGGCGCCAAGTCTGTCGATGAAGGTGCTAATCTCAATTTTACCGTCACGGCTACCGATGCCGAGAGTACACCTGTATTGACGGCATCGACATTGCCGAGCGGCGCTACATTTACCAGTACGGGAACCGGGACTGAAACTTTCGACTGGACGCCTGACTTTACCCAGGCGAATGAATATACGGTGACTTTCTATGCCACCGATGACAGCTCGGCGGTCGATTCGGAAGTGGTGACGATAACAGTCAACCAGGTCAATCTCGATCCGGTTCTGGCGACGATCGGCTCCAAATCTATCGATGAAGGTGCGAATCTTAACTTCACTGTCTCGGCAACTGATGCGGATGGAACGATCCCGACCATCACGGCATCGACATTGCCGAGCGGAGCTACATTTACCAGCACGGGAACCGGGACTGAAACCTTCGACTGGACGCCTGACTTTACCCAGGCGAATGAATATACGGTGACATTCTATGCCACCGATGACAGTTCGGCGGTCGATTCCGAAGTGGTGACGATAACGGTCAACCAGGTCAATCTCGATCCGGTTCTGGCGACGATCGGCTCCAAATCTATCGATGAAGGTGCGAATCTTAACTTCACTGTCTCGGCTACTGATGCGGATGGAACGATCCCGACCATCACGGCATCGACATTGCCGAGCGGAGCAACATTTACCAGTACCGGCACG
>QNAH01000073.1 GCA_003641425.1 Candidatus Zixiibacteriota bacterium | reverse complement strand
ATCGATGGCAGGAGGTTGATGAAGTTGATGACCTCGAAGGGCTTATAGTTCGGGCAATGGCAATTCAGATTCAGACCGGCGCTCAGCAAGCTGTTGATATTATAGCTGGTTCCGATGTTAATAAAAGGGCTTGGCCCATAATGATGAGAGGTAGATTTGCACTCTGTTCCCCGGATTTTATTGCCGTGTTTGTAAATTTCGGTCATAAGGTAATATGCCGGTCCAATATAGAAGGATACCGAAATTCCGAACCAAATGTTTTCCTTGAATCCTATAGTTGAGGTGATGAAAAATACGCGATGTTCTTTCTTGAACCACGCTCCCAACTCGGCGGGAAGTGCGCCGAGGTTTTAATTATATCGAATAAATCCGGTTAAAAGGGCAAAACTCAGGTTGGACTTAAATGTTAGAGAATAAGAAAAAGCGAATTCTTCCTTCATATCGATATATTCGTATTTGAAAATACTGCCATAACCACATGACAGATTAAGACAATGATGTTTATGAGTGTAAACTGAGGTATCAATTTCGCCGCTGGCCCAAACAGAATTCGAAGATACTCCTACCAAACAAAGTGATAAAATAAATAATCTCCCAATTATCGGTGATAAATTAATCATGAAACTGACCCTCCCATTTATATGACAGGACGATTATGGGCCGAAAAATGTAAAATACAAAAAATAACTCCACTTGACATTTTTATTGCCGTAATTAACTTGATGTAATTTTATGAGGTTATGGTAATGAACCGACAGAGCAAAATGGAGAAGATGCTTCTTCACGCCGGGCGGATGTTGACATCGACCCTGGATTATGAAGAATTGATGAAGCTGATTCTCGAGTTGACGATAAAGGCGACGGATGCGCAGGCGGCGCTGGCATACAGGATCGACAAAGATATTCCTGTTGTCAGGGGACGGTTTTTAAGGGCGGGCGAAGACAAGATAAAATATTATAAATTGAACAAGGGCGAGGGCATAATCGGCTGGGTAGCCGAGAACCGTGAATCGGCGGTGGTCCATGATGTTACAACGGATAAGCGTTTTTCGCCGAAACTGGAAAGTTTTTTGAGATTCAAGTTTCGTTCGGTACTGGCGGTTCCTCTTATCGGACGGGGGCAGATGATCGGTGTAATCGAAGCGGTCAATAAACTCGAGGGCGATTTTGATGAAAATGACCTGGATACGGTCATCGGGCTGGCTAACCAGTTCGCGGTTGCTATCGATAATGCCAACCTGTATCGTGACGCCAACCGTCGGGCGGTCGAAACGCAACTTCTTTACGAAGTCGGCAAAAAGCTGTCGAGCACTTTGAATATAGATGAGGTCCTGGAACAGATACTGGATTCGTTGAAGAAGGTGGTTGGTTTTGTCGCCGGCGGAGTATTTCTGCACAATGAGCAGAAGAACGAAGTGAGTACTATATATGCGACCGGGTATGATCCCGGGCATGATGAGTATTTGCAGTTGAAGGTCGGCCAGGGTCTGGTCGGATGGGTGGCCCGGACGGGCGAACCGGTGATTGTGCCGGATGTCAGCAAGGATGATCGCTATATCAGCGCTTTTCCGAAGACCAAATCGGAGATTGTTGTTCCGTTAAAAATCGACGGTCGTCTTCTGGGGGTGCTGAATTTAGAGTCAGACAGGATTGCGGCCTATGATAAAAACGCGCTTGAGCTGATTACCGCTTTTGCCAGCCATGCGGCGATTTCGATCGAGCGCGCCACCATGCATGAAAAGATGATAAAAAATCAGCGGCTCGAAGAGCAATTAAATGTCGCCCGGCAGATTCAATTGACGTTTATTCCCAAGCATGACCCGGTGATTGAGGGATATGATGTATCCGGGGTCAATATACCGTCGGGGGAGGTCGGGGGCGACTATTTTGACTTTATAAAGATTATCGATAATCAGATCGGTATCGCGATCGCCGACGTATCCGGCAAGGGTATTCCGGCGGCGCTGTTGATGGCATCGTTCCGGGCCTCGCTTATCGCCGAGATAAGGAACAATTACGCTATTAGGACGATCTGCTCCAAGGTCAATTCATTGATGTATGAATCGGTGGAGGGCGGTAATTTTGTGACGGCTTTTTACGGGGTTCTCGATTCGAAGAACAACATATTCACGTTTTCGAACGCGGGACATAACCGGCCCATCATGCTTCGGGGGGACGGATCGATCGAGTATCTCAGTGAGGGCGGTCTGGCGATGGGAATTGTCGAGGAATCCGAGTATGAAGAGCGGCCGATTTTTTTACAGTCGGGGGATACGATAGTCTTTTTCACCGATGGGGTAACGGAGGTGAATAACAGCGAGGGGGAGGAATTCGGCGACAAACACCTGATAGAAGCCCTGCGCGAATTCAAGGACCTTCCGGCGCATGAGATCCACCGTGAAATCTACAAAAAGATAAAAGATTATGCGGCGCCCGATCATAATTTCGATGATCTGACCATGATTATTCTTAAAAAGATTTAATACTCTCCTTTTTCAATTATTCCGCCTGATATCCTCAATATGTTATCGGCTGAAATATTATCTTTGGGATCGATACAAATTAATGGATTGACAGGCCGTCTGATTTGGATTAAGTTGTAAAAAAATCTGAAATCTCCGGAGGAATTATGAAAAAATTTGCAATCCCCCTGTTGGCTCTTTTGATAGCGCTGTTTATTGCCTGCAGTGATGATGACGGCGGAACCGGCGGCGACGGAGACGGCGATACTGAAGCCCTTCGCCTCGAGGTCGATATGCTGGCGCAGCCATCGGCGACCGATGTCAATGTCGGCTGGGCGGGTGTCGATTCGGTTTTGGTCGATATCGGTGCCACGACGGCTTATGGTATCAATCCCAATCTTGGCCGGCAGAATGTAATTTTGAAAGCGGTTGTCCGCGATGATATACTATATATCAGGGCCAAGTGGCATGATGCCACGGCCAATCTGTGGGCCAATTATCTCAGGGATGTCGATAGCGTGACAACGGGAAATTTCGAGCAGGCTACGACCACCGGTGAGGATAAGTTCCTTATAATCTTTGACGGTCAAAACAACGGTACCGAGCGGGCCGATTGCGCGTCGATGTGTCATGTTACGTCGCATCATACCACCGGCGGCGGCAATGTTGATGCGTGGAAATGGCTGTCCACCAAAACGGCTCCCGGATTCCTTGCCGAGGATGAATGGTGGGATGGAAGCGACAGGACGCTTGATGATATTCAGGTCAACACTTATGTCTATCGTGAAAACTGGGATGGTTTCGGGCATCAGCCGGAATGGATGCACGAGACGGGCAGTGATTACCAGGAACCATATCTGTATCTTGAAGATGTAGTGGATTACAACCCGTTGGCAAACTGGGAGTATAATTCACGGATACCGGGTTATGGTATCGATTCGACTATTTTCAGTTCGGCAACCCGTAATGAGAGCAGTCGCTGGAACGTGACGGGGATATCAGAATTCGACAGCACCGGGGCATCGAGCGCATGGACATGGACGGTTGTCTTTTCTCGGGCGCTTAACACCGGTCATGCCGATGATGTCAACCTGGCGGATCTCGATTCGGTTCAGATAGCCATTGCGGCAACGCATAATGATGCCGAAGCGACAACGACATCGCACTCCGGCGCCACGCCGTTGTGGCTGATTCTGAAGCCATAGTGACGATCAATTATTATTCTGGATTTCGGCCGATCCCGTCGGGATCGGCCTTTTATTTTCCTGGTTCAGGAACAAGTGTTCCTCGCCCTTGCTGTCGATAAAGCTGATCTCGAGACCGCGGTTATAAAATACATAGGCGACATCGAGCGGCACAAATGTCGAAGTAAACCAGAAAATATACTCATCCATGGGGACGATAAAAGAACCCGGGACTCTTTTATCTTTCGGGACCTGTCCGTTTACCAGGAACTCATCTTTTGGAAAAAAGAATATGGCCGGTCGGACGGATATAAAGGCGACCTTACGTTCTTTGAGATATTTCCTGTCGGCCCGTTTCTGGTGGGCCATCAGTTTATTGAACGGCAGAAGCTTGTCGGGGGTGTCGTGAAGTTTACGGTGGGCGATATGTTCATCGGTCAGGCCCAAATAGTCGATTGTGGTCAAACCGGAATAATACGGTATAGCGCCCACGCACCATAATGAGATTATCTCGGTCTTTTTGATATAGCCCTGATCGATGAAGCGTTCGAATAATCTTGCCTGCGGAAGGAATATCTGTTCCAGGGCCATTTTATGTTCTTCCTGCCGGATGCATACGAAGTTTTTGACCAGAGAGGCGTGGATTTTATCCGATACACCCAGATATGCTTTCAGTCCGGGGACAATCTTCAACAGGATATTATCGGATTCCGAGGTTTGAATGCCGATTGCTGAAGCGTATTTGTCGGGAAAGCTATCGTGCGAAAGACGGGAGGTGGATGTATAAAGGATCAGTGCAATTATTATATATATCGGGGCGGCGTATTTGAGCGGTTTCAGCCCTGATGATTTGATGACGATCCAGACAGCCCTGATTCCTTCCTGGATACTGATAGCGAGGACCGGCAGGATGACATCAAGCGGCCGGAACTCGAAATGGTCACCGCCGATATATATGAGGTATATAATATATAGTATGAAGGGGATCCGAAGATCGAGAATAGTTTCAAATTTTTCCCGGTCATATTTTTTTGATAACAGAAACAGGCAGGCGGGCAGGAGCAGATAAAGACCGTATTCGTGGACAAAGAGCCAGATATACAGAAGCCCTGATATAATCCAGGCGCCGGTTACCTTGGCATAGAAAGTATTGGGAAACGGGTACCCGTAATAGATATACCTGAAGATAAAATGCGACCCGATTATAATGATAAATATAAGAGAGGATTTGAGAATTTTCTTTATTTGTTCGGGATTTTTATAATTTACGATTAGTTGATACCCGAAAAATGAGCCAAAAAGAAGAATTCCTTCCGGGCGTGTCAGGGATGCCAGTGCGAAGAACATCGCCGCCGGTTTATATCCGCCGCGGAACTTATCTCCGGTTCTGACGGTACAGATAATCCCGAGAAAAATCAGGAGGGAAAAAAGTTTTGTCTCCAGGCCACCGGTGGACCAGACGGCGCAGGTACGATTAAGGGCCAGAAAAAGCGGAGCGATGAGGATAAAATAATCATACGGTTTTCGCGAGAAGACTTCCCGGTTAAAATAAAAGACGGCTCCAAACAGGAACAACGAGCAGGCGATACTCAGAATCGGCGCCATCGATTCGGGGTGGATTCCCAACAGGCTAAACATGGCCAGGAGTATAACCCATAGAAAATTGGTGTAACCCTCGACATGCTCCCCGATATTAAATACCGGACCATAACCATCGGCTATATTTCGGGCGTAACGGAAGCTGATAAAGGCGTCATCGGTAAGAAAAACATATTGAAATATATGGTATATCAGCAGGATAAGAATCAGTAAAGAGGCGATTATGAAGGCGGTTTTTTTTATAGTCATAATTTTTGCTGTCGGTTTATTAAATATAACAGCTTCAATTGTTCAGACAATAAGTTTTTGATTCTTTCGGGTATCGGCCCTTGCGGTACCGATTGCCAGATTATATATTTCAATTAAATTACATTTCGAACTTAATAATAAAACAAGGGAGTGAAGTATGGCTTTAAAAACCTACGAGGAATATATAGAGTCATTAAAAAAGATGCGGCCGAATATCTACAAGTTCGATGAGCTTATCGAAGATGTAACGACACATCCCGCGACCAGAAACACGGTTGAAGGGCACAGCAAGACGTATAAAATGCTGTCCGATCCGAAAGAGAAAGAAATTCTGACGACCACGTCGCATCTGACCGGTGAGCCGATCAGCCGTTACCTGTCGATAATCCGGTCTCCGGAGGATATGTATGCCAACAGCCGGATGAAGCGGCATATGTATCACCTGACCGGCACCTGCACCGGCGGCCGCTGTGCGGGGTGGAATGCGATCAACTCGATGTTTATCACCACTTTTGAGATGGACGAGAAGCTCGGGACCGATTATCACCAGAGATTTCTAACGTGGCTGAAAGATGCCCAGAGCCGCGACATTACTATTGCCGGAGCATTGACCGATCCCAAGGGTGACCGAACCAAACCGCCCTCAATGCAGGATGATCCGGATATGAATCTGCATGTGGTGGAAAGACGCGATAATGGAATTGTGGTCAGGGGTGCCAAGATTATGATCTGCGGTGTGGCCGCGGCCAATGAAATATTCGTTTTGCCCGGTTCGGGCTATCGGGAGGCGGATAAAGATTACGCCATTTCATTTGTAATACCGCGTGATATCGAAAATCTGACCATTGTCGAGACCCGCCATCCGAGCGACATGCGTGAGTATGAGGAAGGTTTTGATATTCCGGTCAAGGACGGCGGTATCACACAGGCGTTTTTGCTCTTCGAGGATGTTTTTGTTCCTCAGGAGCGTGTTTTTATGGCGGGTGAGTTTGAATTCTCGCTCAATGCGGTGAAATATTTTATCGCGCCGTACCGGGCCGCCATCGGCGGATGTGTTGCCGGGCAGGGGGATATCAAAATCGGCGCCGCCATTCTGACGGCACGGGCCAACGGGTTACATTCGAAAGTATTCAGCGACAAGATAACGCAGATGCATATTAACAATGAGACCACTTTCGGGATGGGAATCGCGGCGGCGGCGATGGGCAGAAAACATGCCTGCGGCGCCTGGATGCCGGATACGCTGCTGTCGAATGTGAATAAAGTCCATGTAGCGACACTGCCATATGAGACCTCCCGGATTGCGCAGGATATCGCCGGCGGTATCGGCGAAACCGGCTGTATGCCGTCATATAAGGATTTCAATTCCGAAAAATACGGCAAACTGATTCAAAAATATATGAAGGCCAAATATTCCGCCGACACCCGTACCCGTGCCGCCCGGCTGGTCGAATGGACCACAATCGGGGCGGGAGTTCCCGGGTGTATGCATGGGGGCGGATCTCCCGACGGAGCCAAGCTGTTTATCAAGGCCCTGGGCGGCCTGGAACAGAAAGTTGAAATAGCCAAACGGCTTGCCGGTATCAGCGAGGATGTCAAAGATCCGGAAAAGAAAAAGTGACAAAATAAATCCGGATTATTGAGATTTGATCTATGGGCGGTGCTATCGGGCACCGCCTATTTTTGTAGGGTAATTATTATCCGTTAATTATGGGAAAATATATGAGTAATACTATAATTTCCTTGACAAAAATGGATGCAATTACTATTATTTAATTAATCAACAATTATAATCACGACACCTTCCGGGAAAGGCCTCACATTGCGGATATAGGTTCTTGCTGAAAAGCCATTAACGGCTTGGAGCGGTTTAAAGAAAAAAATACTCCCTTTTACTGTTTGAGGGGTTACAGCATTTGGCCGCGGTGAGATGGAGTAACAGATCGGGGGGATGAGTGTCTTTGACGATCGGCAGGCGGCGGTGCTTCCCGGCGCAGTCGGCTTGCAAGACAGGCAACGCGAATAATTCCAGATTATTCCACGTTATCAATAGCGCCGAAGATTTTATTTATGCCGGCGGATCGGCGATTCTTCTGCTGTCGATTCATCTTTCCGACTCTTACTGGTTTTTGTGCTTCTTTGCTTTAATACCGCTTATTATCCGGCTATATAGCGCGGCTTTTATTTCATCGATCAGGGTCGGGCTGTTATTCGGGGTTTCCTATCTTCTGACACTATCCATAGATTCATTATTTGCGGCTCCGCTTTTGACTGCCCTTAAAATATCAATCGGGCTTGCATTTATTGTCTGCCTGATCGGACTTGTCGGCTGGGTGCGGAATCGTTACGGTTTTAATCCTGTATTGACAGCATTGGTACTGACTTTCCTCGAATTGGGGCTTATAAAAATCGGTATCATCGATAGTCTTTACGGGGATATTTATCTGACAGTGCCGATTTTCGGGGCCATGTCTGCGCTTTTCGGTTTTGTCATAGTTTCATTTGTTATTGTTCTGATCGGTTCCCTTTTGCTGGCGGCGATTGACAAGATAGCCGCACATATAAAGAAAAAAGCTACAGAATTTGCGGACGATAAATTTTCCCGGTGGAGATGCAATCATAAACCGGGATATTTTAAGACATTGAATCTTGTACCGGACGGCCGCGGCCCTCCACGGATATAAATCAGGTTTCTCTATAATTTATTTCATAAATAAAAACAAAATGGGAATTAAAAGATTATGATAAAGAAGACGATTTTTATTTTTGCGGGAATATTCCTGCTGTTATCATCGGTTTCACTCGGCCAGATGAAGCTGGCGGTCGATGATATTTATACTGCCACTACCAATCCGGGCAGTCTTCCGTTGACCGATGCCGTCTGGACGCCGTATACGGGCGGGTCCCATACAGTTCTGGATGGAACTGATTTCTGGATCGGTATTGAGAACATTTTTGACAATGACCGGGTCAAGACATTACGGGTGCATCTGACCGGGAGTAATGTCAGTGCCGGTCATGCCATCACGGTAACAGGTTTTGATGCGTCGGGGGATCTCAGTGGTATTGATGCCTATCTCGATAAGAAGAACATAATCAGTTCAAGTGAGGTAGAACTTATTTTTAAATTCGATCCGCAGCCGGAGTGGGAAGTTGTCTGGCTTCATGCGAACGGGACCTTTGGAATTGAGTCTATCGAGGCCAGTTCCAACTGCCGGGCTCCGGTACCGAGTTTGACGCAGTGGGGTATGATTGTTCTTGCCCTGCTTCTGATCGGGTCGACCATTTTCATTTTTGTCCGCCGCCGCGGAGAAGTGACGGCATAATACAAAAGCGACGTTATAAAAACGCCGCTTTTGCCCCGAAGACGCCGGGTTAACACCCGGCGTCCCGCCTACGGGGTTATATTTTATTATTCGACAATTAATTGAGCGGTTTTGCTATCATTTTGTTATTCCTGTATGTTATCAGGCTCACCAGCCAGACAGCCAGAAAAGCCATAATAAAGGCCGGCACCATTTCAAACAGCAGACCAGTCAATTGCGGAATGAAATGCCACACCACCACTGTTATGGTTCCGACGATCATCCCGGCCAGAATACCCTCACGGGTTGTTTTGCGCCACCACAATGAAAGAAGCAGGGCCGGGCCGAAGGCGGCTCCTAATCCCGACCAGGCGAAGGCCACCATGGTGAAGACCAGCTCTTTGGATTGCGAAGCTATAATAAAAGCGGCGACCCCGACACAGAAGGTGATCAAGCGAGAAACATTTACCAGTTTTTTTTCGGTGGCTTTTTTATTGATGAAATTATGATAAATATCTTCGGCCACGGCTGATGTTGTTACCAGCAACTGGCTGTCGGCGGTTGACATCATGGCCGCAATAGCGCCGGAAATAAGAATACCGGCCAGCCATCCGGGAAGGAGCTGAGTGGCCATCATCGGCATCACTTTTTCAGGGTCGGCGACCTGAGTTCCTGAAAAGACGACAATACCGAAAAGGCCGATAAACATCGCTCCCCAAAAAGCGAGAACCGCCCAACTGATTCCGATCACGGCTCCTTTGCGAAGCTGATCGGGTTCTTTTATGGCCATGAAGCGTGCCAGAAGATGCGGCTGGCCCATGTACCCAAAACCCCAGGCCAGCCCGGAGATAATCGACAGTGTTGCCAGCAAGCCGGTGTTTCCTCCCAGTATCGAAAGATGATCGGCTTTTGTCGATGCTATATGGGCGATGATTTTATCCCAGCCGCCGAACTCGATAAGGCCGATGATCGGCAACAGGACCAGGGTGAAAACCATGAGAAGCGACTGGACAAAATCGGTCCAGGCCGCCGCCATGAAGCCGCCCATGATGGTATAGAAAAGGATTAT
>QNAH01000072.1 GCA_003641425.1 Candidatus Zixiibacteriota bacterium | reverse complement strand
CGGCATATCTGATTGTCAACCCAAGATTCGAGCCGTCTCCGAATAATTCGCGGAAATGATGAAGATCTACCGGTGTCGAAATAATCAGTATATCCCGGATTCCGAATTGCATCAGTGTTCCAAGCGGATAATAAATCAGGGGTTTATCATACACCGGAAGTAACTGCTTACATGCCACCTGTGTCATAGGAAACAGGCGCTTCCCGTTTCCTCCGGCCAGAACAATCCCTTTATTGACTATTCCAGGCATTTATCTAATTCCGTCTTCGAGAATAATTTTTCTCATAATATTTAAGATACTCTCCGCTGATACAATCATCAAGCCATTCTTGGTTATCGAGATACCAGCGGACAGTATTTTCCAGTGCCTGATCGAATGATTCAACAGCTTCCCACCCCAACTCGGACTTTATTTTCGAGCTGTCAAGAGCATAGCGACGGTCGTGCCCGGGACGATCACCGACAAAGGTAATCAATCGTTCCCTCGGTCCGTCACCCAGCATCCTGTCGATAATCCGGCAGATCCCGGTTACAATATCCAGATTCGGCCGTTCATATCCCGCGCCTATATTATATGTATTGCCCGAACGGCCCCCATGAAAAATCAGATCAAGAGCCCTGCAATGATCTTCGACAAATATCCAGTCACGAATATTTCCGCCATCGCCGTATATCGGTATTTCCTTTTTCAATAAGGCGTTGCGGATAGTCAATGGAACCAGTTTTTCCGGAAACTGATACGGCCCGAAGTTGTTGGAGCAATTTGAGATAACCGTATCCAGACGATATGTCTTGTGATAGGCTTGCACCAGATAATCGGCCGATGCCTTCGAGGCGGCGTACGGCGAACTGGGATTATATGGCGACAACTCCGAGAACAATCCGTCTTCGATCGAACCAAAGACCTCATCGGTGGAAACATGATGAAATCGAAAATCATGAACCCGTCTTCGTGCCAACTCCAGTAAATTGAAAGTGCCCCTTATATTCGTTTCGATAAATGCCTCCGGCCCGATAATTGATCGATCGACATGCGATTCCGCCGCCAGGTGTATTACCGCGTTGACATCATATTTTTCGAAACAGTCAGCCAGTAATTCATCATTTCGAACATCGATTTTTTCGAAGACATAATTTTCATCGTTTTCAACAGTCTTCAGATTACCGAGGTTGCCGGCATACGTAAGGCAGTCGATATTGACAAACAGATATTGGCGATATCTGGGAACCGCCCGGCGCAGGAAATTGGAACCGATAAATCCGGCGCCGCCGGTTACAATAATCCTTTTTTCAAAGCGGTCTTTCGAGATCATAATATCATAAAGAATATTTAGTTAAAGAAAACAATAACAGGTTAGGTCTGGCAAGTCAATATCAATGTATTGGCAACATTATTGGTCATGACCTGCAGGTGCGGATTTGGAGGATTATTAAGCGGCCGCTATTTGAGGAGAATAATTTTACCGGCGGTTTTACGCTTACCATCAGTCAGGCTGTAAAAATAAATTCCCGAGCTGACGGATTCATCTACATTCCAGCTTATATTACTGTTGTCGCTATTCGACACAAAGTCTCTTTTATAGATCTTCCGTCCGATTATATCGTATATCTCAAATGACATCGGTCGACGCTCCAAATTCTTACCGGAATATTCTATATTGACAGAAGAATTGAATGGGTTCGGATATGCTCTGGAAATTATAAAGTCGCTCGGAAATGACTCCGGAATATTATCGTCTCCGACATCGAGTGACAGGACAATCTCGACTTCAATCGGACCGGATGTGGCAAAAAAGCCGGGACCATTTCCATTGAAAACGGTCGAATGTAACGGCAGAGTAAATAACCCGACCGCGTTGCTGATTATAAATAAATCAAGAGAAACCGTATCACCCGGATTTATTACATAATCTATACCGGCATATTCTCCCCTTGAATCTACTATCCAGTGATAGCAATCATAACCAGACATAATATAATCGGGGATTGGCCCGACCGTTATAATTTCGGGTTCGGCTCCATTTATTCTTATTGTCTGATCTATTATGGAAAATTCGGGCGGTAGGATGTCCGAAAAATACAGACCATTCAGATCAAATGATTCTTCATTGATTAATGTTCTGCTGATAATGAATGTATCGGCCAGAGCAACCCTGTCGGAACTTATTGAATAATCACTGGTAATATTAAACATTGACGGATAGACAGGTTCCTCGGCGGATAAACCTGCGGAAATCACCAGCGAAATCGATAGAAAAAGGAAAAAACACCCCAGCTTATTCATATTGATATAATCGACCAGAATCTAAAATAATTTTACAGTACCTGCTTTCAGTCAACGTAAACACAGTTTTATTTAATAATTATTTCTATCCAAATATCCGCAAATTCCTTAGGCTTCCCCTCAGCGACAGAATAATTAGGCGCTCACGGCCCAATAAAAGCCGGATTTGCCCCCCCTGTGCAAACATAAACCTCATGACAGTGCAATGTCAACCAAATAAAACGGATAAATTTCAAATACTTGGGCTTTTCCTAAATAACTGATGATTGGGCACAGACCGTCAAAAAAGGCAATATTATAAGCCGGTTTTGTTATTGTATGTAATTAATATAAAGTAATAAGCCCGTTTGCGGTTTAACCCGGATAAGAGGAGTTTATAAAAATGGTTTATAAATATTCGTTGCTAAAATACCATTATTATATAATAATAAAAATGGCAGGTATCCGCTGGCTTGACTTCAATACCGCGCGATTTGAAGAGGCCTTGGTTTAAACCAAATTATCAATGGAGAAAATGGTCTTGGGAAAAAACCGGGTTGAAAAATTTCAAGAGGAACGCGAGCGTCTTAATCAGCTCGTATTCAAGTATTCCGGCATAAATGTCAAAAGATTTTTTAATCTTGATTGGCAGGTTTACAAAGAAGGTGCGCTGCCGTCAGGCATAAAAGAGCTTATGGGATTGGCCACATCCCTTGTCCTTCGTTGCGATGATTGTATTATGTATCATGTTATAAGATGCAAAGAAGAGGGTGTTACCGACGCCCAGCTTGAGGAAACCCTGGCGGTCGGACTGGCTGTCGGCGGCTCCATTACTATCCCCCATATCAGGCGAATCTGGGATATCTGGGATGAAATGAAGAAATAATCACTGCCGAATCGACAATAATGGGATAAAATTATGAATAGACAAAATCTTTTTAAGATGCTTATCGACAAAGCCGCCGGTATAAGCAAAGGTGACGGCGATAATGAATTCAAATTAAATGCGATTTGCGGATTACTGAAAAATAATCTGCCCGGGTATGACTGGGTCGGATTCTACCTGGTCGATAAAAATAATGACCGCGAACTGGTCCTGGGACCCTATGCCGGAGATCCGACCGATCATGTCCGCATCCCCTTCGGGCGTGGAATATGCGGGCAGGCGGCTGAGACTGAAGAAACCTTTATCATCGATGATGTTACCGCAGAGAATAACTATCTGGCTTGCAGCATCAATGTCAAATCGGAAATTGTCATCCCCATCTTTAGAAACAATCGCATCATCGGCGAACTGGATATCGACTCACACAAAAAATCGGCCTTTACCGATCAGGATGAACAATTTCTTAAGAAAATCGGGAAAATCGCTGCCGACCTGATATAATTTTATCGATAAATCTGTTCGATGAAGACTTCCGATTGAATCGGCCTGATACCGGGACATTGACAAGATTACCGATTCATTTTCTTCTCGATCTCGTCAAATCTCATTTTTACATCTTCAACCGTCTGCTTTTCCTCGGGCGGGGCAAAGGTAATATATTTTTTAAAGGCTTCTATAGCTTCCTCATACTGATGGTCAATCTCATAGGTGGCGCCCAGATTATACCAGGCATGGGCATCGGTCGAATCATAAACCGTCATCTTCTTGAAATCCTCAATGGCCCGTTTGAAATCATCCATATCATAATATAATCTTCCGCGATTATACAAAGCATCCAGATAATCCGGCTGAAGTTCAATGGCCCGGGTATAACTGCGGAGTGCCATTGTCGTATCCTGCATTATTCGGTACGCCACACCCATATTGTAATAAGCCTTGGGATAGTCCGGCCTGATACTGATCGCCCGCTTGAAATCGGCAATGGCCCGGTTGTGAATTCCCTTTTTGTGATACAATGTACCACGATTATAATAAGCCCCGGCGTAATCGACATTATGCTCTATTGCTTTGGTGTACCAATCGATTGCCGTGTCTTTCTTGTCGAGATTCTCATAAGCCAGCCCGAGACTGAAATAAGCCTCCGGGATTTCGGGATCAAGCTTGATAGAAGTCTTAATATCCTCGATTGCTTTCAACATCTCGCCGGATCGGCCGTACGAGATACCTCTTTGAAGATAAATCATGGCATTATTCGGTTCTGTCTTTAGCGCCTCGGTGAAAGCCCCGACAGCCTCGGCCGGCTGATTATTGCTGAGATAGTCATTTCCCTTTTGAATATATTCGTCAGCCGACTGCTGGGCCGGGGCATCGGATGTAAACACTCCGAGTAGCAGGGAACAAAATATAATTACAATCCCGGAATTCTTAAATAATCTGTTTTTATAATTGATTGCCATTTTATCATCTCCACTATGCTGATTTGAATTTTTTCTGCAATTAGCTTTCTCTTATTGCGCCCAAATATCTTCCGCATAACATTATATTATTTATAGTCTTATGATTGCACAGGCGAAATGTTCCATTATTGTCGCTCCGTTTCTTCATCACCAATAGCATTTATGCCCTATCCCGCACCTTCAAACATAAATCTGATTGCCCTTTTGGTCCGCCCTACAAAACTCTCCACCGGTTCGGTCAGCTTCTCCCCCGTGCCGACCTCAAATAAAATATTATTCAGCGGTGATTTATCCAGATATTCCCTTGTCTTTCGCCAGTCAATATTTCCATCACCGGGAACAAGATGTTCGTCAGAGCCGCCATGATTATCAGACAGATGAGTCGTCGTCAGGCGATAATAAAATTTCGACAGCAGATGAAATGGTTTACCGCTCATGTTTTCATGTGAACTGTCATAACAAAATCCGACCCGGTCATTGCCGAATTCCTCCAGCAGATTTTCGCATATCCACGAACCTGCGGCAGTTGGAAGATTTTCAATTGCCATACGAATATTCTCAGGCTTGAATACCAGAGCCTTTTCAAGCGATCGGGCCGCCCGCTCAAAACAAGCCTCTTTGGCATCATTGAAATAATAATGGGGATGGACTATGACAATCGGTATTTTGTGCGTGCCTGCAAATTCCATATACTCGGCCAGATTTTTCAGCGCCAGTTCGCGGTCTTTTTCTTCCATTGCCGCCGGATCATAACCTTCCCAAAAAGGAAAATGGGCCGATTCAATAAAGAATCCAAGCTCTTCAACCCGCCTCAAAACTTCCGCAAACGCTTCGCTGTCGAAAAAACGGCTATGAGCCGGACGGGCGCTGAGCGATATAAAATCAAATCCGGCACGGGCAAAAATATCCAACTGCGTAAAAATATCTACGGATAGATCAACTGTTGTTGATATCCCAAACCTGTATTGCTTTTCCATCAAAGGAATATAGCTCACATGAGCTTAAAAGCAAAAAAAAACCGCTTCAGATTCAATGTCCGAATCTGAAGCGGCCCCTCGAATGGGTAACATGGTCTGTATGTTACAACCCAACCCCCTTTGAGTTAACATGCCTCCTCACCGGCAAAACACTTGTCAGATTGGGGAGCATTTCCTGTGCCGGAATATCCAAAATTTTGCCTGTAATTGGTAAGTGTTTGCCCCCCACTCATTAACAGACATTTACATAAATAGAGGTATAGATTACGAAACATACCAATTCTTCATTTCGTTTCGATTGGAAACTCATATTGAAACACCGTTTCAATATGAAATTGAATATTTATGGATTATTCGAGCTCGGAAAATGTCAGTGTTGATAAATATCTTTCGCCAGTATCACAAATTATTGTCACAATCAGCTTGTTTTTATTTTCAGCTAATGCCGCAACCTTAAGAGAAGCCGCAACATTGGCACCTGCAGAGATGCCGCAGAAAATACCCTCCTCGCGAGCCAAACGCCGGGTGGTTTCGATCGCATCATCATTCTCTATCGTCATAATTTCATCGACAACACTGAGATCAAGAACGTCCGGTTTGAAACCGGCACCGATACCCTGAATCGGATGTGGACCCTTTTCTCCTTTCGAGAGAAACGGCGATGCCGCCGGTTCGACAGCAATAACTTTGACTGAGTCCTTGCGTTCTTTCAAACAACTGCCGACTCCTGTAACGGTCCCGCCGGTTCCCACACCGGCAATAAAAATATCGACTGTCCCCTCGGTATCATCCCAGATTTCGGGACCGGTGGTGCTATAATGGATTTGGGGATTGGCCGCGTTTTTGAACTGCTGAGGCATAAATGAATTAGACGTCGAGGCCAGAATTTCCTCAGCCTTCCTAATTGCACCCGGCATACCATCAGCGCCGGGAGTAAGAATCAATTCGGCCCCCAGCGCCTTGAGCAGACTTCGCCGCTCAAGCGACATTGTCTCCGGCATGGTTAATATTAATCTGTAGCCGCGAACCGCCGAAATATATGCCAAAGCGATACCGGTGTTGCCCGAGGTCGGCTCCACTATGATCGTTTCTTTTTTCAAAAGCCCATTTTTTTCGGCATCGGAAATCATGGAATACGCAATTCTATCTTTTACCGATGACATAGGATTGAACGATTCCATTTTCGCCGCCACAATGCCCGGCAGTCCCCGAGTGAGTTTATTCAACCTGACAAGAGGCGTTCGGCCGATTAATTCGGTGATATCTGAAGATATTTTGACCATAGAACTACCTTAAACGGATGTATTTCATCTCATTTTAAGATAATACGCAAAAAATCATCTAAATATGATACATTTCCTTGACCGAACCAAGTTTCGGCGCCAAATCAGATATCTTGATCGACTTGAAATACTTTACAGCCATTTTCTCGGCGTCTTTCCACACAAAAGCAAGCGGCCCACCGTTTTCGCGGCCCTCGGCCGAGTAAAGAATATTTCCTTCAAACGCTGAAACAATATCGAAAACAGTAATTGTGTTGGGCTTCTTGGCCAGATAGTAGCCGCCCTTTTTCCCTCGTGTGGCATCTACAAGCCTTGCTCTTCTCAATTGGGAGAGAAGCAATTCCAGATACCTGACCGGAACATTCTGGCTGCTGGCAATCTCCTTGGCCTGCAGAGCGCCCTTGCCGTAATAGGCCGCCAGAGAAACAATTGCCTTTAGCCCATATTGAGCTTTCAACGAGATCATGGAACCCCCTATACATTTAATGATTACTACTTTATCTAAGATACGTATGTATAGACTGATTGTTTAAATTATGTCTAAATCGACCGATATTCAAATTTTAAAAAGACCCTCTGACATTCCGGCTGAAAAACCGGGATTTATCCGATACATGCAATATTATATAAACTACGCTAATTACATCCAAATTTATTGTAAATTACCCCACTCCGGATATCGACCGAGGTCAATATTAAAAACATAAAGACCCAAAAGATAAATTGCAAGTGTTATTATTATGACCCCCATTAGATTCAATAACACTCCTGTTTTGGCCAACTGATTGACCGTAATACGCCCGGATCCGAAAATTATCGCATTCGGAGGTGTCGCCACCGGCAACATAAAAGCGCAGGAGGCCGAAAGGGTCGCCGGAATCATCAGCATCAGCGGATTTATTTTTATTGCTACCGCTAGTGAAGCCAGAATCGGAAGAATCATCTGTGTCGTGGCGGTATTTGATGTTAATTCGGTCAGGAATGTCATCATTAAGCAGACGACAACAATGATCAAGAGCGGCGGGAAATGACTGAAGCCGGTTAATTGTCCGCCAAGCCAGTTCGAAAGCCCGGAGTGCTCAAACCCGGCCGCCAGCGCAAAGCCGCCTCCGAAAAGAATCACGATTCCCCACGGAAGCTTGACCGCCGTGTGCCAGTCCATCAGCCGCCCCTTCCCGTCGGATCGCGCCGGGATCAGGAAAAAAAGCATGGCTATAGTAACCGCCACCGTCCCGTCATCGATAAACAACGATTCCGGAAACAGGCCCGACCAGCCCGGTATGGTCAGTGAGCCGAAATCAAGATCCTTGCGAAAAATCCACAATAACGCAACCAGCGCAAAAGCGATCAGGACAACCTTTTCTTCGAATTTGATTTTACCGAGTCGGCTGTATTCCGACCTGAATATTTCCACATCTGCCCTCAGGTTTGCCTCACCCCTGACAAAAATCAACGTTATAAATTGCCATGCTATTAGCAAAAAAACGATCACAAACGGCAAACCGAACATGAGCCAGTTGGCAAAAGAAATATCGGGTGCCTCTGGAAAATAAATCTGAAAAATCCTGATAAAGGCCAGATTGGGCGGGGTACCTATCAATGTCCCGATACCGCCGATCGAAGCGGCATATGCTACCCCTATCAGCAAACCAATTGAAAATTTCCTCACTTTTTTGGCTCCGAAGTTTTCATCGAGTTTGGCAATCACCGCCAGGGCGATCGGAAGCATCATCATCGCCGTGGCCGTGTTGGAAATCCACATCGACAAAAACGCCGTCGCCACCATGAATCCCAGGATCACCTTTTTTCTGCTGACCCCGATCAGCATGATGATTTTAAGGGCGAGCCTTCGATGCAGGTTCCACTTCTGCATCGCCAGCGCGATAATAAAACCGCCGATAAACAAAAATATTATATTGTTGAAATACTGCGGCGCCACATCCCTGCCGCTCATCACACCGAAAATGGGAAACAGGACCACCGGTATCAATGCCGTAGCGGCAATCGGGATCGCCTCGGTGATCCACCAAACCGCCATCAGTATGGCAATCGCGGCCGTTCGTGTTACCAGTGGATTGTTCGGATCGAGATCGAAAAATACAAGCAGTATCAAAGCCAGAATCGGTCCGAGATAGAGACCGACTTTTTGTTTCACCTCGAATTTATGTACGACTTTTTCAATCTCAGTCATGCATTTCCCCTAGTACAATAAAATGGATATCAATTAAGCTGACAAGCTAAAAATGCTCGGATAAATTCCAGGAACGTTTGAATATCTTGGTTTTGCAGAAAGGATGCAGATACGCCCAGGCATATAATGTCAGGCCGGAAATCAAAAGCCAGTACAAATATGGCCGCGGCGGCTGGAGATGAAGCGTCGCATCGAAATCGTACATAAAAGAAAACAGGATCATGCATGTCGCGATAATCGCCAGTATCCATGAAAATAGAGTCGGCTTGAAGTGCCGTCCCTTGAAATACAGTTTTGTGATTGAATATCCGATTATAATCATCACCGCCGACACCGCTACCGGCGAGATCACCGGCCCTATCCATGGAACAGGAATCAAAAACAGCACATCCCAATCCAGAAGCGACTCCGGCCATCCAATAGTGAGTTTCAGCCAGACATAATAAAAAATATCCCAGATACCGAACAGGATTATAAACCATCCGAACCGCTCCCAGAACTTACGCCCCATAAACCACGTTACCGCAATCAGCATTATCATTGTCGAAGCCTCACGGAACAGCTCGATTATTATCATCTTTTGCGGAATCATAACAAGCGGGAGGGAAAAACCCCCGGGATAATAAATCTCACGAAGATACACGACCACCGCCGCCTCGAAATACGCCATGGCAACAGCAAAAATCGCCGCGAATAAATATTTTTTTGTCGGGCTGTAATCCGGCATAACATTGATTCCAGAAATAAACCAATCGAAATTTATGCCTGCCAACACCAGAATGTCAAGTCAATAAAAAATCACCGCCCATAAGCGGTG
>QNAH01000071.1 GCA_003641425.1 Candidatus Zixiibacteriota bacterium | reverse complement strand
TTCGCCGCTCAGGAATTATATGAATCCGGTTATCAGATGGCGCCGCCGATCGGTCCGGTCCAGGATGTCAGAATTGTCGAATGCGGCGATAACATCGTAAGATTAAATTGGCTGGAACGTGAACATCCCGACCTGGTGGGATATAATGTCTATTACGCGCCCGTTCCCGACAGCCAGATATTTTTTGCCGACACCGTCCTCGGTCCCAGGGACACGACACAGATGATTCTGCACAATGTCGATTCCGCAATAACCGGAACCGAATATGTGATCGACGATCTGGTCGACGGGCAGATGTATTTTATTTCGGTAGCGACGGTGACCACAACCGGCAACGGAATAAAATCTCCGCCGCTTTATGTAACTTTTGGTTTCCCCGATCCTCCTCAAACCGGCGCCGCCAAGGAATATATCAAAACCGGCAACACCGTGGCTTTATCTTGGACACCTGCCAATGATGATATTGACCATTATAACATCTATCGTCGCTCCGGTTATATTGAATACAGCAAAAGCTACGGCCCCACCATAAGTGTTTACCCTGTCCTTCATAATACGCCATACGACAGCATGGCCGCCTATGTGGAGAATGGCGATACGACAATCCTGTATTATTTCAAAATGGAACCTTACACGTCGGTTCCGGCGCCCGATACCACCTTTATCGACAATGCCGGCAATGATGAACTGTACTATTTCATCACCGCCGTGGACACCCTCGGGCAGGAATCGGAACTGTCCAGTCCCATTCACGTTCTTATTAGAGGACAGGTCACAAAAGATCTTCTCATCTATCTACCCAATTCCGGAAAGTCATCCAATGTCCAGGATATAGATTCGGTTATTGCCCTTTATGATCGCGCTCTGGCCGGTTTGGAACTGGATTACGATTATTTCTTCGTGAGTGATTCGACCGGTCTCAATGGATGCGAAGATTATATCTGCATGGGCTGGACAACCATGGCACCTTATCGAACCATAATTTTCGACGACAACCAACGCGATGCCAGCCTGTACCAAAATGTTTACGGATCCTTCACCGATGTTCTAACTGATTATATCAATATCGGGGGAAATCTGTTATATTTCGGCAATCTGTTGCGGAACTACACCGGTCTCTACATCGACACCCAGATGATAACATACAACCCCGGAATGTTCGAATACGATATCCTGCACATTGATTCGCTTTATATGACCGGGTTGTCGCTTTACACAAACGGATTGATTGCCGGCTCCGATACAATCGGCGGGCTTATCCTGGCGGAACCGGTGAATGATTCCTTCCCTCCGCTTGAGGTCGATACCAATTTCTACTGGTGGGAAAGCACCCTCTTCCCCGGCTTTATCTGGCCGCCGCCCACACCGCCGATGACCGGCTGTCTCTATCCCCGCTCTCCCGCCGATCCGATTTACCTGTATCGTTCGCTTTACCCGGAAACATCGTTTTTTGAGGGACTTCCATGCGGTGTGAAGTACAGCAGCTGCAATGGTGATGTCTACACCTTTACCATGCATCCCTATTATTTCCATAGCAACGGCATCCGAACCCTGCTCAATAATATTATCGAACAGACTCCGGTGAGCGCCGATCAGGAAGATAATTTACTGCCCGACGATTACACACTGTATCAGAATTTTCCCAATCCTTTTAATCCCGGCACCGCTATAAAATTTAATCTCCCGCGTGCATCCGATGTCCGGCTCGATATATATAACATCCTCGGCAGAAAAGTGAAAACACTGGTATCGGGTCCGGTCGAACCGGGGATTAGTCAGGTGATCTGGGATGCCACTGACTATTCAGGTCGGGATGTCGCCAGCGGAATTTATTTTTATCGGATCGAGGCCAATGATTTTGTTTCCTCCAAAAAGATGCTGCTGTTGAAATAACGTGCAGCTACAGCCGAATCCATAAGGTCTAATAATATAAATAAGAAAGCCGTCCTCTTCCAGGCGGCTTTCTTTGTCGATTTACCTAATTATTTGCCAGTATCGAGAATTACCGGCAGACCATTATCAGTTCTACCGATAATTACGATCTTTGTATTCGGTGACTCGGCCAGTTTCTGGGTCGCTTCTATCCCCTTCCAGGTCAGAAGCGACGGTGTCACACCGGAGGCAACGATTTTCTGGAAATCGGCGATACCCCGCGCTTCGATACGCTTTCGTTCCGCTTCCTGGCTTTCCTTAAGCAGAACGAATTCCATTTTCTGCGCATCCTGATCGGCCTCGAGTTTGGCATTGATCGCCTCGGTGATTTTGGCCGGCAGTACCACATTACGGATGATGACATCGTCAACCGATATAAATTTCTCAGTCATCAGAGTCTGCATCCCCGTCAATATCTCCGATGAGATGGCCTCACGTTTCGAAGAGTATATTTCCTCCGGTTTGTACTTACCGACCACACTGCGGGAAACACCGCGCAGAGCCGGCGCCACCGCAATATTGTAATAATTGGGACCAACCGTAACCTGCAGCGAATCAAGCTTCTCGGCTAGCGGGCGGAACCAGATCGTCATTTCAAGCCCGATCGAGGCGCCGTCAGAAGACAGGACATGAAGATTCTCGCGTTGCTCGTTCAACTGCACTTTGAATACAAACATCGAGTTCCATGGAAAATGCCAGTTGAATCCTTCGGGATATATTTTCCCCATTTCGGTTCCGTCACCGAATTTGTAATAAAAGACCCCGCGGTGTCCCGACGGTACCTGTGTGCCGCAACCGGCAATACCGGTGATAAAAATAAGCACCAACAGGAGCGGCAGGAGTCTCAGGCCCTTGATACGTGAATTGGACATAAAAACCTCCTTGTATATTATTGTTAGGATTAAATTCCCTTGCGCCCACGAATATTAAACGTTGAAACGCCCAATATCAAGCCAAAAAAATCATTTACGGAGCGCTTTTAAATGGAATAAACAGAGAATTGGATTTGATCAAAGATGTATCGATTTCGATAACAAGCGGATCAATACTGATATATATTGTGTCTATTTTGAATTCCCACGGCATATCGATCCCGATCAAACGATAAAATTTCTCCGACGCCGAAACTCTCCAGCCGGTCATATAATCGCCGCCCTCAAGAACGGTCCCATGACCCACAACAGCGCCGCCTCCGACCGAAGTAAAGACGCTAGCCGCAGTGTCGCATATGAATGTTAACGAATCCCCGACAGAAAGCGTGACAATCTGATTTTTTTCGAAATATCTCCATCTCGGTGCTACCGCCAATGTTTCCGGCGGATCGGTCGAAAATACCGTCCCGGTCTGATTGGAAAAACTGCCCGGGGGATCCATCTCCCCGGTACCGTATCCCCAGAATCGCCAGCCGCGATAATTATAACTGTCATCATACAGTTTGACAAAATACCCCGTGCGGGTAACCGTATAGCTCAATGGGTAGATACCCGCTGTGTCCCCGAAGACCAGCTTGACGGCGTTGCCGGTGAATTCATCAATAACATCGGCTTCAGCCACCGGCAGGTTGTCATAACTGTAAAAATTCGTGCCCGATGTCAAGAAATCAATATCGATGACCCTCTTGCTTGAGTCGATTATGTAGAGTATCTGCGTGTTTTCGGCAATATAAAATGGCTCTGCCGGGAAAATATCGGTCGTGTATAATTCCTTGCCGTCTTCTGATTCAAGAATATAACGGGTTATTTCAAACTCATCAGATGTCGAAACCGGGTCGTCGGAATCACATGCCATCCGGCTGAAAGCAATTCCGAAAATGATCACCGTTAACAATCCGTATATGGGGCGTTTCATAATTACCTCTTTCGCTTTTTCTTGAGTTCAGCCTTCATGTTTTTTATTTCATCGCGAAGCGCCGCCGCGGTTTCGAATTCCAGATTGTCGGCCGCCTTCTTCATCGCCTTCATCAGAAACGCGATCTTATCTTCTGCCGTCATCTCGACAAAATAATCCGGCTTCTCGATTCCCGTCTTCTCCTCAACCGTCTTCGAATCGGCAAACTGGGTCGCCTTGAGAATCTCGTCGCGCGTCTTGAATATCGTCTCCGGCGTGATATTATTTGCTTTATTGTAATCAAGCTGTTTCTGACGCCGCCGCCCCGTCTCGACCATCGCCTTGCGCATCGAATCGGTCACCTTGTCGGCGTAAAAAATAACCTCGCCGTTCTTATTCCGAGCCGCCCTTCCCGCGGTCTGTATCAAAGAACGCTCGGATCGTAAAAAGCCTTCTTTGTCGGCATCAAGAATCGCCACCAGCGATACCTCCGGAAGGTCCAATCCCTCGCGGAGCAGGTTGATTCCTACCAGGACATCGAATTCCGACAATCTCAGGTCGCGGATGATCTCGGTTCGGTCGATAGCATCAATCTCGCTGTGAAGATACCTTACCCGGATATTTAGCTTCTGCAGATAGTCTGTTAAATCCTCGGCCATCCGCTTGGTCAGAGTGGTTACCAACACTCTCTCCCTGCTTTTTACCCGCCCGCGGATCTCATCGATCAGGTCATCGACCTGATTCCCCAGCGGTCTGACCGATATTTTGGGATCGACCAGCCCGGTCGGCCTGATTACCTGCTCGACCACGACACCGCCCGATTTTTCAAGCTCATATTCGGCCGGTGTGGCGGAGACAAAAATGACTTTCTTTACCAGCGACTCGAATTCATCGAAAAAGAGCGGACGGTTATCCAGGGCCGACGGCAGCCGGAACCCATGTTCAACCAGCACCTCCTTGCGCGACCGATCCCCGGCAAACATTCCCCTGATCTGCGGTACCGTCTGGTGTGATTCATCTATTATAGTCAGGAAATCATCCGGCAAAAAGTCGATCAATGTCGCCGGCCTCTCCCCGGCCCGGCGATTGGTCAGGTGACGCGAATAATTCTCAATGCCGCTGCAATAACCGATCTCTTTCATCATCTCCAGGTCATACCTGGTTCGCGATTCAAGGCGCTGTGCTTCGAGAAGTTTTCCCTGCTCCCTGAATTCTTTGAGCCGCTCCTGAAGTTCCTCCTGGATCAGGTTGATCGCCCGCTCCATCTGAGGGTGACTGGTCACAAAATGCTTGGCCGGGTAAATAGCCGCTCTTTTTTTCTCGGCTATGATCTCCCCGGTTAGAGGATCGATCTCGGAAATACGGTCGATCTCATCGCCGAACATTTCCAGTCTTACGGCGGTTTCCTGGTAAGCCGGAATCAGTTCAATTGTATCACCCTTGACACGAAAATTGCCGCGCGAAAAATCGATATCGTTGCGATTGTAATGAATATCTACCAGCGACCTGATAATCTCGTCGCGGTCGGCCTGCTGACCCGTCTCCAAAAACAATAGCTGCCTTTTATACTCCTCGGGCGATCCCAGGCCATATATGCAGGAAACCGAGGCGACAATGATGACATCATCCCGCTCCAGAACCGAGGCCGTGGCCCGAAGGCGCAACCGGTCGATATCCTCGTTCATCGAAGTATCTTTTTCGATATATGTATCAGTAGTCGGCAAATACGCCTCGGGTTGATAATAATCATAATAACTGATAAAGAATTCTACGGCGTTTTTCGGGAAAAATGCTTTCAATTCGCCGTAAAGCTGTGCGGCCAGGGTCTTATTATGCGAAATTACCAGTGTCGGGCGGCCGTAATTCTTGATAACATTGGCGATCGAAAATGTCTTCCCGGATCCGGTCACACCCAGCAGGGTTTGGAACTTGTCATTTCTCTCAAGCCCCTCGACCAGTTCTTTTATTGCCTGTGGCTGATCGCCTCGGGGTTCATATTTGGAGACCAGCTTGAAGTCGGCCTTTTGCCCGGGTATTATCTGTCTTTGACTGTCAAATTCTACTTTTTTATTCATTTTCTAAGCCGTTTTCCTATTGGAATATACGATTTCCTGATCAGTTGGCAATCAATTTATAAAACGACTCATATATTTGTGATGTTCATATTTTGTTTTTGGAACCGGGTTTAATTTAAAACGTTTAATATTAAAAGATTGTCAGGTAACCAAACAGGGAAACAACATCGTATAACATAGAGTTTAAAAATTATCTTGACAGCCGAAAAGAAAACCCTAAGTTTAGAGATTTATAATTTGTTAGTTATGTGATTAAGGAGGGTTAGCAAAAATGTACGTGGTATTTGAAACCGGCGGACTGCAGTTCAGGGCCGAAGAGGGCTCCAGTATTAAGGTTCCTTACATCTCAGCGAATCCGGGTGATAATGTTTCGATTGAGAAAATCTTGATGGTCAATGACGGCGAGAATTCATTCGTTGGCTCTCCCTATCTTGAATCAGCCAAAGTCGAGGCTGAAATTGTGACTGAGGGATTGGCGAAAAAAGTCGATGTGTACAAATTTAAAAGGCGGACCAAGTACCGCAAATTAACCGGACATCGGCAAAAATTCACCGAAATCAAAATCAAAAAAATCACTCCCCCTGTAAATTGACTCGATTAGGAGAAAATAGCGCAATAAAACGGCCGGTTGACTTCAATATCCGGCCCTTGATTCTGTTTTGCTGCCTGCTTGTCATGGCCGGGTCCATGGCGCAGGCCCAGTCTCAGTCATTTAATGTCGTCGATATTAAAATCGAAGGTAACCGCCAGGCGACGTCCAACTTGATTTTGTCCGTGGTCGGCATCAAAAAGGGTGATGATCTGACCGCCACCGTGACCCAGGATGCTCTTCGTCGTCTTTACGGCTTGGGATTTTTTAAGGATATCGAGATTCTGGCCGAAGAGGTTACCGGCGGACTGAATATCATCATCAAAGTCACCGAACTCCCCAAGCTCCGCAATCTTATTTTCGAGGGAAATAAAGAAATAAAATCGGGCAAGCTCAAAGACGAACTCGGCCTGACCACAAGCCATTATCTTTCGAACAACCTCGTTTTTGAGAAGAAAAATAAAATTATCGACCTTTACGGCGAAAAAGGCTACTTCATGGCCGATGTCAAATATGAGCTTAAATATAATGATGATTCCACCCAGGCCGATCTTATTTACAAAATTAATGAGGGCTCAAAGGTCAAAGTCGAGAAAGTATTTCTGACCGGCAATGTCCGGGTCAAGGCTGACGATATCATCGGCAAAATGCGCAACCGCAAACGCGGCTTTTTGAAATCGTCCAATTTCGATAAAGAAAAATACCCCGAGGATAAAGACAAGATTATCGAGTACCTCCACCAGCAGGGGTACATAGACGCCTACCTCAAATCGGATTCGATTGCGGTCGACTCAGCCTCAAACAAAATGTCAATCTATCTCGATATCTACGAGGGTCCCCGATATTATTTCGGAAAAACGACTTTCAGCGGCAACGAAGTCCTCCCGGCCAATATTCTCGAGAAGGCTCTCAAATATCGTGAAGGCGAAATCTTTGACAATGAAAAATTCGACGAGTCTTTTTACGAGCTGTACTTCCTGTATCAGGAAAAGGGACATTTACACGTCCGCCTTATCGATGACCGTAAAACGCGTGATACATTAATCGATATCAATTTTGATATCGCCGAGGGTCTCCCGTCCGAGGTTAACCTGGTCAGGATCATCGGCAACACAAGGACCAAGGAAAAAGTCATCCGCCGGGAGATGACACTTCGCCCGGGACAGGTTTTCCACCGGTCGCTCCTGCTCCGCTCCATCCGCGACATCATGCAGCTAAACTATTTCGGTAATGTCACACCTGATATAATCGACCTTCCCAGCGGTGATGTCAATCTGACCGTAACAGTCGAGGAAAAACCGACCGCGCAGGTTTCCGCCGGCGCCGGTTATTCGGGGGCCGATAAATTTGTCGGAACCTTCGGACTCGGCATTCCCAATTTCCGCGGCATGGGCCAGCAGCTTTCGATGAATGTCGATATCGGCAGCGAGCGGAACTCCTACTCGGTATCATTCACCGAGCCGTGGGCCTTCGGCACCCCCACCCTTCTGGGCGGTGAGATATATTACACCAACCGGGTCTGGTACGACGACTATACTGAAGGCAGCCGCGGGGGATCGATCCGTGTCGGTCGGCGCCTGAGTTGGCCCGACAATTATTTTCGTGCTTATGTTTCCTATCGGCTTGAAGACAACAGGTTCTACGATTTCAGTGATGATTACCGCCTGGCCTATTCAAATCGAACGGAAATTCAAATCGAATACGATTCCGTGGTTGTCGATGAAATTGTTACAATAAAAGACTCTCTTATTATACTTGGCGATCCTCTGCCCGGCTCGCTGGAAAGGTACAACGAGGATTGGTTCAGCGCCTCCACCATGCAATTTTCGCTTATTCGTGACAGCCGCGATCTTCCCGAGTTTGCCACCCGCGGCTCGATTCTGTCGTACAGTTTCGAAAAATCGGGGTCATTCCTGGGCGGATTCTGGAATTATGACAAACACATTATTTCGCTTTCGAAATTCATTCCAATCATCGGCAATGTCGCCCTGGCGGGTAAAGTTACTTATGGTGTCGTGACCGCGAGTGATGACAGCACCATCCTAATTTCAGAGCGGTTCACTCCCGGCGGAACCGGGTACACCGGAATTGTTCGCGGTTATGATGATGGTTCACTGACGCCGGACACGACAGTGATACGTTTTGATACAACAAAATATTATTCGACCGCCGACATTTCCGGCGACCCGGATTCAATAATGGTTGACACGATTGGTTACCTTTCCACGGTCCGCGGAAAATATATGCTGGTCGGCAACCTTGAACTTCAGGTGCCGATCCTGACAAATCACCTTTATCTTTTAGGCTTTTTTGACATCGGTAATTCATGGCTGTATCGCAAAGATATCAACCTTGATGATCTATATAAAGGTGTCGGAGTCGGATTCCGGCTGGTCGTCCCCGGCATCGGAACCCTCGGCTTTGATTTTGGTTATGCACTCGACGAACAGATAAATCCGTACACCGGTGATGTTATCCAGGAAAAGGGCTGGAAACCGCATTTCCAGATCGGCACCACATTCAGGTAGAATATTAGAAACAATAATGAACGATGAAAGGATTCCCAATGATTAGAGGTAAGGCCTACATTATGTTTGCCATCATGGTGATAATGATATTCGCCATACTGACATCATCAGGGCAGGCACAGATGGGTAAATTCGGCTACGTTGATTCCGATCGCGTTTTCGCCGAATACAAAGACTGGACCAAGGCTCAGGAGGAGTTCAATACTCAGTACAAGGCCTGGGATGATGAGGCCAAAGAAATGCAGATCGAGCTGGAAGAGATGATTGGTGAGTTTGAGACACAAAAACTGATCCTCTCCGCCGAAAAGAAAAAAGAACGCGAGGCCGCTATCGAGGCCAAAAGGCAGAGCCTCGATGCCTTCACCCGCGAGATCTTTGGACCGGGCGGAACCGCTGAGCGCAAAAACAACAACCTGGTAAAACCCCTGCTCGACAAGATCAATGCCGCCATCGAACAGGTGGCTACCGAAGGCAATTACGACTTCATCTACACCTCGTCGGCGCTGGCCTATGCCAAGAAAGACTATGATATCACCGATAAGATAATCGAACTCCTCTCGGAAGAATAATTCACAGGGTGATAAAATTGTGGGTGTAAAACTTGAAGAACTTGCCCGGCTGGTTGACGGCCAACTTATCGGCGACGGCTCCATTATAATCGAAACCGCCGCACCGATACAAACCGCTCAATCCGGACAGATCACATTCGTGGCCAATCAGAAATATCTCAAATTCCTCGAAACGACCGCCGCCTCGGCGGTCGTCCTGCCTTTGGATGCTGACTTCGACCGCCTCCCGGCCATAAAGCACAAGGACCCGTATTTAGCCTTCGCCCTCATACTCGATACCCTTTATCCCGATGAAATTATTGCCGAAACCGGCGTCCATCCAGGCGCCGTCGTGGCTGATTCAGTCAAACTTGCCGACAGTACATCT
>QNAH01000070.1 GCA_003641425.1 Candidatus Zixiibacteriota bacterium | reverse complement strand
GATGAAAACGGCGGCGAATTCCCGGGCCTGAGATATTTCAACAATGACCCTTACGTGGTGTACCTGTCGGAATTTACCGGTAATACGCGAAAGATTCTATTCAGTCGACGTTTGGACAACGGTTTTTCCGATCCGCAGGTTTTGGATAGATCGAAAAACACATTCGACAAAGTGCTCTGCTATAATGGGGTCGTTGCCTCGTATCATGATCTCACCGCCCAGGCGGCCGACAGTAATCCGGGGGATATGTACTTCCCGGAATCAGCGGTTATCTTCAAATCACCGGGCGATGCTCTTTATCTTGGTATGAACTCTCGATTTCATGCACTTAAAATAATTCTCTCGGCCGTCGGCACGGGCGGGTCAGTCGGATGGCAGTACTATAACGGTCAGGATTGGGTCGGTTTTGCTCCGGCCGGCGGGGCCTGCGATTTTGATTCTACCGACAGGGAGCTTCTTCTCTGGGACGATCTGGCCTCCGTTCCCGGCGACTGGCAGAAATATTCTCTTGGCGGAAGTCGCCTGTTCTGGATTAAAGCGGCGGTAACATCGGAATTCGATACCGGCCCGGTGGGAACACATATCAGCACCGTCTCGGCTGTCGGGGCAATAGCACTTATGGAGAATTAAATGTCATACACAAATACAGAATTGGTCAGAAAACATGTCAGCTTCGATGAAACCACGGGCGGGGTACGGCGCGAATATCCTGTTATATTTCCCGACCAGGAATGGGTCGATATTCCGGGACGTAACCTGGCCGAAAATTCCGTCATTGTAAAAGCGGTCCGCGACTATGCGCCTGTTTTCGAGGAGATAACGACGGTGCAGGGCATCCTGATGCTGAGCAATGAATGTCTCCTGAGGGGATCGGTAACGGTCGCCTCCGACAGCTCCCTCGGAATAATATTCCGCGAAAATATCGATTACTCGGTCGAGTGCTCCGGCGGAATAATCAGATTGATCGAGGGCGGAAGCATCCCCGCCGACAGCCGGGTTGCGGTCTGGTACTATTATTATTCCAGGTACAACGAGGGAAGCGATTACAGTGTCGATTATGACAAGGGGATGATCAGACGTCTGACCAACAGCGATATTCAGCCCGGCCAGACAGTCCTTATCGATTATGACCTTTTGTCGGCAAGTGTCGATGACGACCTTATTGCCGGAGCTGTGTCGGAGGCCAATGCCATTATCGAAAAGCAGATCGACCCCGATGGGCAATACGGCGCCGACATTGCGCTTCAGACTGCCGCCACTTACCTGGCAGTGTCGATTCTCTGCCGAATGGCGGCCGCCGGGGGGCTTCTGGCCGGATCGACCGGCTATCATAACGCCTCGGCCTGGCTGGAGCTGGGAGAAAACTACCGCCGCGATTACGAAAACCTTCTAAAGTCATTTCGGGTCCGGTCCAGCCGTTTAAGCGGTCCGGCCCATTCATGACAGGAGACAATATGCAGAGTATAAACTTTCTTAAAGGCAGACGCTTGTGGGTGGTCCGTGATGTCAGGATCTGGGGACTGGCCGAGGATGCCGAGTTGTATTATCTCGGTCTGGAATCTGTCGAAGGCAATACCCGGGTAATGTTCGGCCGTTCATCTGTCGGTGATTCGGCGCAGGATATCCGGTTCGAGGAACTGACCGATCACATCGGCAATCAACTGCCCTCGACGATAGCCGCACCTCGCGTCCTGATCCGACCCAGATCGCAATATCAGGCATACCTGGCCGGGGAAGAATCCGGCTCCGGTTTCCGGATTGCCCGCGATCCGGCCGCGCCGGGTCCGATCAGTGTCGATCTGTTTATTTACGAAACCGGTATCATCGCGAAAGCCTCATAGATCCATGGAAGAAACAAAAACAATCGATGACCTCGAGATGCTCGAGGAATTGAAGAAAAAACTGTACGATACATTGAGCAATAAACCGCATCCCTCAAGTGTGGGTGCTCTTTTGAAGGTGATTGAAATGAAGAAAAAACTATCTGTATCCGGGAAGGCGGAAAAAAGATTCTGGGATATGATAAATGAGTTGCGTCAGGAAACACTCACAAAAAAAAGGCGTCCCGGAACCGCCAAAAAGCAAAAAGCCAATTAACTATCAGCAGTCCTGTAAAACAGGAGAGACTATGAAAAAAATTCTGATTTTCTTTCTCATCGGTATAACTCCCGTACTTGCCGGTGATAAAATCTCAAAATCGACTTATGCCGTTTTCGATCTGGATAACGTTCCAAAGATTGAAAACTGCAAAAACCGTTCATTGACCGCCGTGGTTGGTGATTCCCTGGCCGATAATTTTATGCCGCGGCTGGAAATCTCGGCGTGGGGAGGTGAGAGCCGCCTTGCCATCGACCTGTTGCCGGAGGGAAAGCAGTCGGTCGTATCGGCAGGCATTAAATCGCGCAATGGCCGATCCGGTATCGAATGCACAGCCGATAGTACCATGTCATTTGATATTTACACGCTTGCAGATGGCGATCTGGAATGGGAGGTACTCCTGCACAGCACCCCGCAGTCGAATATCCTGTATTTTGGAATCGAAACCGACAATCTGAACTTCTATTATCAGGATACCACCTGCTTTCCTGATGATATAGAATATCACGGTCCCGAATGGGCTCATGGTTCCTACGCCGTCTATCATGCGCAACGTCGTCATAATTGCAAATTGATTCAGGGACGCGACACCCTGTACGAAAATTACAGCACTGGTAAAGCCTTTCATATCAAGCGTCCGCGTGCATTCGACAATGCCGGTCATGCTGTATGGTGCAATATGAATATCGATACTGTCGCGGGCCGGATGACAATCGAGATCCCGCATGACTTTCTTGACCATGCCGAATATCCGGTAGTCGTCGATCCCACATTCGGTAAAAGCTTGATCGGGGCATGGGATCTGTCAATAGACAATTACCGCCATACTGTACTGTGGAATGTCGGTCAGGTCAAAACAGGTAAGGGCGAGATTACCGGGGCATTTGTGTTTTGTAATGTAAACGGTGAACTCGAGGGAACAATGCAGGTCAAGGTCCATTCCTATACAAAAGGGGCCGACCTGAATGCCTCGCAATACCACACCTCGTCTTCCGTTGTCGATGTCACCGATACCTCGGCTCACTGGGTGTCGTGTCCGATGAGCGGGCAACTCGATGACAGTACTGTTTATATTGCTTCACTTCAGGCTTATAACTCGATCAGTAATAAACTGTGGATACGGGGAGATATGACTGCCTGGGGCGATGTCAAATATGCAAATTTCGAAAACTGGACCGTACCCGGCAGCCTTGGAGGATATGCCAGCAAAAATGATGGTTTCAGTGTTTATATCGAATACACGAATGTCATCGATTCCGCCCCGCCGCTAAAGCGGCGCCGTAAAATTCTGAGCCTTATTGAACCGGACAAGGATGGAATTGGTCATCCGGCTTATTCTTGGAGGGAATAAATATGAAAAAAACAATTTTTGCTGTTCTGATAGTCTGCCTTTTATATATCAATTCGGGCTGGGGCTATGCCGTGGTCACCAACGGTACCGGCCGGGATACGCTGTCGATACCTTTTGCGGTACTCGATTCGGCCGGGAACCCGGTCGATCTGGTATCCGGTGATTCTGTCTATCTGGCCGTCTTTTACCCCGGCGGCGGTGTCGCATACAAAGATTCGATGGCCCATGACAACAGCCGCATAAAAAACTGCGGCTGGGAGGATTTCAACGGCGGGAAATTCTATGTTTTCACCGAAAGGGTGGCGGTTCTCGACGGCACAGCGCCGGTCGATGGTGTTTATTCCTATATATTGACCGCCGACGATAACACCGGTGCCGACCTGATGACTATGTCCAGCGGCTTTTTCCAGGTGGTCAATGCACCCCTGGAATATTCACTTGATTCGGCCGCCCGGGCATGCCTGACGCTGGACAGCATCAATGCCGTCCTCGACTCACTGGGCAAAATAATCGACAGTCTTGAGAGCCAGTCACAATGGGTAATGCGGCCGACCGTCGCCGGGCGATCACTGGATGTTTCATCGGGGGGACAGGCCGCTGTCGATCTTGACAATGTAAACGGTACGCTCGATGCGGCGGAAATCGGGACGGCAGCTATCAATGTCAATAAAATTGATGACAACACTCTGACAGCGACAAAATTCCAGAACACCTTTTATACCGCTTTGATTGATTCTATGAGCGCCCGCGAAGATGCCTTCCCGCGGGTGCAGGTGGCCGATATGGAAGCCGCCGCGGCCGATACTGTCGCCAACCGGGTTCTCGAGGATTCATTGTCGTATCGGGGGCAGATCGGTACCGGCGGTGGGCAGTACGCCTGTGAAATCATCCTGATCGACAGTACTATCGGCCAGGTCATTCCGGGTGTCAATATCGCCGTCCGCAATCTGGATCAGTCGGCGCTGGTGGCGCTGGGCCGGTCAGGCATCGACGGAAGGGCCGGATTCAATCTCGATGCCGGATGTTTTCTCGTGGTTTGTTTTTCACCCGGATACATATTCGATAGCTACGATACATTGAATGTTCCGGAACAGGGTACAGATACCCTGTATGGATATCAATTTGATCCCGGCGAACCGTTGATACCGTCGTTCTGCCGCCTTTATGGATTTATTTACGATATCAGCGGCGAGCCGGAGATCGGAGCAGAGATAACCGCCTGGCTTCCGGCGGGCGTATCGCGGGTAAGCTCCGGGATGATTTCGCCGTTCAAAGTCGAGACCAGTTCCAACGAGAACGGATATTTTTATCTCGACCTGATTCCCAATTCGAAAATGATCCCCGATACATGCCGTTATGAAATAACCGTGTCCCGTACCGACGGGACAATCTTACGCGAACGAGTAACCGTACCTGATCAGCCCGCCTGGCTGATGACCTGGTAACAATTAAAAAAGGAGGAACTATGATGCTACTGGTAATATCGATTCTTGGTTCAGTGATCGAATTTCTGGCAAACAATATTCTCGGTTTGGCCGGGGGCATGGGTACCGTCTTTCTGGCCCTTGTGGCCTGGGTGGCCAAAAAATACCTGGTCCCGTTTCTGGTGGTCGAAAAACGGATGCGGTATGCCAGGTATATCGCCAGTATTGCCGATGAGATCACCGATGACCTGGTCAGAAAATACCCCGATAAAGAATGGGTTGTCTATTTCGATGAGGCCGTCGATAAGATCATCTCGGTGTGCGGGATCGATACGGAGGTGGCCGCCAGGGCAATCTCGGCGGCGCTGGCGCGTAAATAAAAAAAGAGCCGCCGGGTCGGGCGGCTCCTTTTTTATGTCAAATGTAAGGCCCTAATAACAGGGTGCATCCCCCTCGGCCAGCACATATTTTATAATGAAAATAATGTCGTTCAGATCGATATTGTCATCACAGTTGGCGTCCGCCCGCCCGGGGCCGCCCACCGGTTCCGGGCCGTCTTTGTATATATATTCAATCAGGTACAACGCATCCCCGACATTGACCGTCCCGTCGTCGTTAAAATCTCCCGGATCGCTCACCGACTGACATCGATGCAGAGACATCGATGTCTTCATATCACTTCGGCCTTCCGCATCCGTAACGGTCGCGGTCATGAAGTACAAAGAATCCTGGAATATGTCATAGGTGTTCCATTCGGTCGTCCAGCCGCCCGAAACATTATTGTCGGCGCCGATAAAATCTCGCGTCACCGTGTGAGTATATCCGGCCACGGTAATAATCAGGTCGAGATTGTGCCAGCTCCCGTCATAGTACACTTCCGCTCCGCCTCCGGTATTCCTTAAATATACATCCATAATTGATCCTGTCAGCGGATCGGAGACTTTAATTGCATACCGTTCCTGATCGTCCTCGAGTCCCGCGACTCCCGCGCCAACCAGGTAAAGACCCGGTTCTCCCGACAGGCCCAGAATCAGAATCAATTCGCGTTCCTGCAGCAGTGTCCTGAAATCATGATAATCCGGGTTGCGGTAAGCATTCAGCCTGAGCTCGTTGCCGTGAGTCAGGATATATTGCTGGAGCCCGTAGTAAAAAAGATCGTCATAAGTTCCGTTGTTTTCATCGGTGAGCATATTGTCGGCCAGACGGGCGGCGACGGTATCGATGGTAATGTACTGCGCCCCTTCGCGCATGCAATAGATGTTCCCCTGATCGAACCAATATCTGATCGCGATGGCTCCGGTCACCGGCCCGCAGTAATGGGCTCCAAAAGGCGACTGGTCGAGCGTCACGACAGGAATCTCGTAATCCATGGCGGCCGCCTTGCTCTCGAATTTCACCAGGCTGACATCTTCGTCGGCGGTGGTGATCTCCAGTGTTTCCGGCAGGCAGATAGTATCTGTCTTTGCCGGGTTGACACAGAAAGGTACCGGCGGTGTCGGGTCGATCGAGACCGGAATTGAATCGACACTGGATCGTCCCAGCGTGTCATAAACAGTTGCTTTCAGCCAGTAATTTCCCTCGGTCAGGCCGGAGTAGTCCCACGGCATCGTGAAACCATCGCCGGGAACAGAAGGATCGATCCCGTTTCGCATGGCACGGCTGCCGTCTTCATCCAGACCGATTTCGGTCCAGGCTCCGTTATCTGTACGGTAATCGAATTTTACATAATCGATAATATTGCTGCCCGATGTTTCCGCCGCCCAGATGATTATATCCTCAACGACGATCTCATTGTAATTCGGTTTGATTATCGTCACCGATGGTTCCGGTTCCTCGCCTCCAAAACCGCCCGGGATCCCCGAAGAATAAAGCAGTAATCGGCCGGGGAACTGCGGGAAGGACGGAAAGCCGGTATCGTACAGATCAACAAAGCCGATTTCGGCGTCCCAGATATTGTAGCTGACACAGGGGACAGGGACCTGATCGGTCACCGGCGATGCCCCCGACAGGGTATCGACATCGTCGGCGAAATAGAAGCCGACAAAATACGGTTCATCGACCACGGCCGGCGAGTCAAGCGGGACCGCGACCTGGTACAGCCCGCCACCCGGTATAACGACCTCATAGGTGGATGACAGCGAGAGCAGGTCGCCCGGGAAGGGACAGCCCGGATTTGTGACATCCGCCGACTCGACATCGACAGAAACGTATATCGTGGTTGCGTAATCAAACCAGAGGACCATGTAAATTTCTTCAACCGTAAAGGGATACGGTCCGTCACAGGAGAGACCGGGATTTTGATATGATTTATATAGTTCATTGCCCAGTAGCCAGTGAGAAACACCCATCAGCTCTCCGCCGGCATCATTCCTGACAGTACATAATTCCGATGCGGCAAAATGCGGCGCGGCGGCGCGGTATTCCGGCGGTGTCTTGGCCAACAGATCAATTCTGGCCTCCTTCTTGTAATCAAGTCCATACGCCGACCATGTCAGTAGCAGGAAGGCGATCAGAAGCAGCATTGCCCATCGAGCCATCGGACACTCCTTTTTTATAGAAAAATTTATACTACTCTTGATATCGTGCGTATTTTCATTAACTTAAGCCCGCCAAAAGAGTATTGACGCGGATTGGCCGATGTGGCCCGAAGGGTGTATAAAAATTATACATTTGAGATATGGAAACAAAATCCAAAATAAAAAATACCAAGCCGCCCTGGCTCAAGGTGAAAGCCTGCGGCAATAGTAAATATCTTGAAGTCCAGTCGCTTCTAAAAAAATATAATCTTCATACTGTCTGCCAGGAAGCCAATTGCCCCAATCGCGGCGAATGTTTCTCCTCCGGAACAGCCACCTTCCTGATCATGGGTCCGAATTGCACCCGCAACTGTACTTTCTGCAATGTCACTCACGGAAACATGACGCCGCTGGATGATCAGGAGCCGGCCCACGTGGCCCGGACGGTCGCCATCCTCGATCTCGAACATGCTGTTATAACGTCGGTTACGAGGGATGATCTCCCCGACGGGGGGGCAGGCCAGTTCGCCGCCGTGATTGTCGCCATAAGGGAGCTTGAACGGCCGGTGACGGTTGAGGTCCTGACCCCGGATTTCCGGGGAAGGCTCGAGCATGTCAAAACGGTTCTTGACGCCCGCCCCGATGTTTTCAATCATAATGTCGAGACCGTTCCCCGACTGTACCGTGAAGTCAGACCCGGAGCCGACTACAACCGCTCCCTCGATGTTTTAAAATATGCTTCAGACGACGGCCGGGCCGGTGTCAAATCCGGTCTGATGGTCGGGCTTGGCGAATCCAAAGACGAGCTGTATGAAGTCTTTACCGATATGAATACGGCCGGGGTCGAATACCTTACCATTGGGCAGTATCTTTCACCGTCGAAAAAACATCATCCGGTCATTAAGTACTATCACCCCGCGGAATTTGACGACCTGGCCGCGAAGGCACGCGAAACCGGCATAAAATCAGTCTTTTCAGCGCCCCTGGTGCGGTCTTCCTATCACGCCCGAGAGCAGTATCGTCAATAGTAGGAATCTCCCTACAGATCGAATAATTTTGATACATTTCCCGAAATTTCTGTGTCCGGCCGGGATATTGTTCCGATATGGTGATTATGTGATCTGTCTTAAAATTGTTTTTGGACGTAAAAGTGGGGAAGTCCCGGAGATGCAGAAAGACGTTAAAAATATAATCGTTATCGATGATGAGAAATATGTCTGTAATATTATCATGGAAGCTCTCAGCGAATTCGATAATTTTCGTGTCCATAAATTCACCGATCCTCAAAGGGCGATAAAGTACATCACCGATCACGGTGTCGATCTGGTGCTGACCGACCTGGTTATGGGCAACCACTCGGGCGTGCAGGTTCTGGAAACGACACTTCAGAATCATCCCGATTCCATAGTAATTCTTATGACCGGTTATCCGACCGTCAAGACCGCTATCTCGGTGCTGAAGAAGGGCGGTTATGATTATCTTATAAAACCATTCAAGCTGGAAGACCTGAAATCGACCATAAAGCGCGGCCTCGACCATCAGAGAATAAAGCAGGAGAATGTCGAACTGCGCAGCCAGCTGGAACTGATGAAAATAAGCGAGGCCTTCACTCATGGTGTCGGACTGCACGAACTCTTGAACCAGATCGTCAACTCGGCCGTGCGGGCCCTATCGGCCAAAGCCGCCTCATTGATATTGCTTGACCGTAAGGCGGGCAGATACGGCCTGAGATGTATATCTTACACCGGATGTGATGCCCGGATAGACGAGTTTCTCAGGGGTAACGGCCCGCACGGCGCCCTCACCCGGAGCAAAAACGAATCTTATATATTTAATGAAGAAATCACCGGCGATGAGTTTCCATTCAGGCGTTCGATGGTGATATTCCCGCTGGTTTCCAAGGGGGCGAATATCGGCTATTTCAATCTGGTCTGCCAGAATCGCTTTAACTATATCACCCCCGGACAGCAGCACCTGGTATCTCTGCTGGCCTCCACAGCCGCATCGGCTGTCGAAAGCAATTTTATGGATCGCAATCTGCGTAAGTCCTATCTCCTTACAATCAAGGCGCTCGCCAACGCCGTCGAGGCCCGCGATATTTACACCGCCGGTCATACTGTCAGGGTTTATCGGGTGGCCAAGGTCATCGCCCGTAAGCTGGGATGGAGCAACGAAAAAATGATCGAACTGCGTTACGGAAGTATCCTTCATGATATCGGGAAGATCGGCGTGCCCGATGCCATCCTCAACAAGCCGGGCAGATTGACCGAGGACGAGAGAGCTATGATGCAGAAGCACCCGGAAATGGGCGCCCGTATTCTGCGCGGTATTCCCTTTCTTGAACCGATTATCCCTTATGTTATCGCGCATCATGAGCGATATGACGGCAACGGATATCCGCATGGTTTGAGCGGCGAGGATATCCCGGTCGAGGGAAGACTTCTGGCCGTGGTCGATACTTTCGATGCCATCATGTCGGACCGCCCGTACCGCCCCGGCGCCGATGCAAAAAAGGCGATCGATGAGCTGATCAAATTCAAGGGCCGGCAGTTCGATCCGGT
>QNAH01000069.1 GCA_003641425.1 Candidatus Zixiibacteriota bacterium | reverse complement strand
GTTGCGCCGGACGGATATCCAGCGAATCGGGGCGAGTACCTCAATCCGGGTTATTCGCCATCTGATGGCCGGTTTCCATAGAATGGCATCGAAAATAGCACGAGCGGCCGAGGGCGTAATAACATCATAACTCACCCTTTCGATTTTCATTTCGGGGCGGGTGAAACAGGCGTAAGGTCCGCCCACTTCGAGTGAATAGCCTTTCAATGTATCCTCCTTTCAATTTATTGTTTGATAACATTAGATACCTATCAAATCATCTATGGGAAAATTGCCCCTGAAAACCTCAAGCCCTGTTTCTTCGCTATATATATTGAATTGACTCTGGGCATAAAAACCGGGCCAGATTTCGGCGATTAATCCTTCTCTTTCCATTTTTTCAGCGCAATAAAGCGAGATATTGACTGTATAGCGCTGTATTGCCCGCAGGAGATGTCGATCCGGTCCGTGTTTCTGCAGTTTGTTGATAAGCCTCCCATTTTCCCCATAACGGACAATGACAGGCCGCGCATTTTGATTTTCGATCATACGAAATTCGTCACCCGCTGTTCTGAACGCTACATCCAATAATTTTGGATCGGACGGGATTAATTTCTTGAGAAATTCTTCTCCGGTATCAGTGACCTTGGAGTAAAACAGCTCGAAATACCGCTTATATAAATCCGGAGACTGGGGATCGAATCCGGATATTGAGTATAATTCTCTGGTCGTATTTTCGCCTTTATGTAAAAGACCAAGCGGGGCGGGTTTTGGCGGGACAAATACCACAACCTTGCCCATGGGAAGCATTCCTTCTCGATTACACCGACCGGCGGCCTGGACAATTGAGTCAAGTCCAGCCAAAGCGCGATAAACCACGGGAAAATCAATATCGACGCCAGCTTCAATAAGCTGTGTGCTTATAACACGAAGGATTCCTTTTTCCATAAGACGCTTTTTAATGGTTTTAATAATGGAAGAGCGATGTTCACCACACATCAAAGCTGACAGATGGATTGTGCCTTCGGGCATAAGACGATACAGATCATAACAATCACGCCGGCTGTTAACGACACATAAGACTTTTTTGTGTTTCCGCAGGTCTCTGGCGATTTGTTTCCAGGTAATTCGCGCCTGGAGGTCCTGCGGGAAAAGGATATCGGTTCGTTGATGAAATCTATAATAGTCATGCGATTTGGGTGCAATTTCCCTGGGCTGATGCAATTTAGGTAAAGCAGGTTGAGTGGCGGTGGACAATAAAATCGTTACGCCGTAGTTGGAACTCAATTCATTAATTACGGCAACACAGGGAGACAATAAATTCGGTGGCACCAGTTGAGCTTCATCCAGAATGACCACGCTGTCTGCTATATTATGAAGCTTGCGACATCTACTGGGTCGCGCGGCATAAAGTGATTCAAAAAACTGAACATTGGTTGTAACAATAATTGGGGCATCCCAATTCTCCGACGCAAGACGCATTCTTTGCGTTTCCCTATCAGGGTTCAGATTACTATGATGTTCAATAACATTATCGGGGCCAAAGATATTAATTAGAGTAGCCGCCGTTTGTTCGATGATACTGGTAAATGGGATAACATAGATTATTCGTTTTTTCTTATAATAAGTAGCATGATCAAGGGCAAATGTTATGGAAGACAGTGTCTTGCCATAACCGGTCGGAACAGTGAGCGAAAATAGTCCCGGTTCGCAGAGAGCCGCCTTTCGACAGGCTTCAAGAATTTCATTACGCGCCTTATTCAATGGAGTCTTGTCACATACCGAAATCATGCTGGTCATATACTCATCCAGAGCACGCTTCAGTCTTTCCAGGGAAGTATAATGATTGCGATATTGTGACATCTCAGGATTAACAAATTTCTCAGTATCGAGATAATCAGCATCAACGAGACAAGAAAATAACATTCGAACCCATAAGTGAAAATTATTTATCCTAATGTTGGACGGTAATTGAGTAAGCTGATGATGAACCGGAATCAACGCCTTAAATCTTTCTCGAATTCTACACAAGTGGGCTTTACCCTCATCAAGACGTCTGGGTAATGCCATTCCCCCGCCGTCACAGGAGTAGTAATTCGGTAATCCCGCATGATGGCCGGCAATAACGTAGGCAAGATTACGTCCGAAAGGCTGATCCCCGCGATTGAGTAATTCCTCGGCGTAGGCGGTCCCGGCACTTGAATGGTTAATCCGCCTTCCATTGTGGCTATCATATTCAAAATCGTCAAGACCATTAGAACGACATAGATATGCCTGAAATTCATCAGTGTATTTCCCCAGATCGTGCAACAATCCTGCTAAGTAGGCCCAGTCTCTCGCATTACAAGGGGTTGCAAATTCCCTTGCAAGTTCAGCCGTTTGCCTTAGATGTTTCTCAAGTAGTTGCCAGGTAAATTTGTCGGAATTACCCGTTTTACTATGTGCATAGTACTCAACCATGGGATTATTTTCCTAAAGAAAATTTATTGTTTTCCGTAGCCAGTATTTCCAAATCCATCTTTGCTGGACTCGTATTTGTGGTTGGTGCTAACAATGCTCGCCTAAATAAAATAACAGCAATTCCCGATTTTTCAAAATCCCAAATCGCTAAAATCTTCTTTCATTGGGAAAAAATCTATTAGGCGGATATCCAATGATTATTTGGGTAGCTTTGTATCGTAGAAAACTTGCGTGGCTGACATATCCTGTCAGTAAAAACTGATCTTTCAAAAATAATGAATTATACAGCGATATTGAATATCGTCAACCTTATGACATGCTTGCGTTTTACAAAGAAAAAGAATCCAAACAAAATCGGCGGTTCACTCCTGAACCGCCGAACACAATGGCACCCATAAAACTATTGTACAATATCAATTCGTCACGAGAACCTTTTACGGTCACAGTATAGATAGATTTTTTCCATCTTGTTTTCGACATTGGACAACACCCCGCCGATTAAATGAACTGCCAAAAAAGGATTCGCCAGAAAGCAGTTCCGATCTGTATCAGGTGATTTATTGGTATTGTCTCTGATGCTGGATCGAAGGTGATTATTCTGGACAATATTGACTACAGAAATAATACATCATTTTGTCCGACTTTATGGTGGATAATTTAATGATAAAAAAACCATTTAAGCCGATTTATCGACCCAGAAAGAGAAGGCCCACCCGAAGTAATTTTCCGGTGGGCTTTATTGATAACCGTTTTTATTTATATTTTTTCCACACAGCCGGCAATAATCTCGCGCAGTTTGGGTTCGGCCGTGTTGGCCGTGGCAATGATTTCATCCAGAGAGCAGGGCCCGAGCGAATCGGGGAGTCCCATATCGGTAATGATAGAAAAAGCCAACACCTTTGTCTTCTGGTGCCGGGCGGCTATTACCTCGGGCACCGTGGACATGCCGACCACATCGGCTCCGAGTATCCTGAGGAAACGATATTCCGCGGCTGTTTCGAGATTGGGACCCGCCACAGCCACATAAACGCCTTTTTTGAGCGGCAGTTTCAGTTCCAGCGCGACCTCCTCAGCCATCTTTATCATCTCTTTATCATAACAGTTGTACATGTCCGGGAACCGCTCCCCGATCGTTTCATCATTGGGACCGATCAATGGGTTGTTGCCAAGCAGGTTGATATGATCGGTGATGATCATGATATCGCCCCGGTTGAACTGCGGGTTGAGTCCGCCGCATGCATTGGAAACTATTAGTGTTTCGATACCGAGTTCTTTCATGACACGCACCGGAAAAGTCACCTGTTTGAGAGTATAACCTTCATAGTAGTGGAAACGTCCCTGCATAGCGACGACAGGTTTGTTACGCAGGTGTCCGAAAAGCAATCGCCCGGCATGCGACTCAACGGTCGAAACGGGGAAATGGGGTATGTCCTGATAATTTACGGTGGCCGTGATCTCGATACCGTCAACAAGCGAGCCAAGACCGGTGCCGAGAATAATGCCTGTTTGCGGAACCAGATCGACTTTGGATCTTATAAATTCAGCCGCCTCAGAAATCATTTCCCTGAGATTGTCCATTCCCAACTTCCTCCTTATTTTCTTCCGATGATTCGCCGAATTGGTCGACAACGCTTTCGATTTCTTCCTCTCTCATTTCGATCGGCGGGGGTTCTGATGTCGTTGGTTCTTCGTGAGCCGGTGACGGTTCCGGCGGCATATCCATATGCTGTTCCGGTTCTGATGAAGCTTTTTTATCACCCTCCTTTGTGACGATTGAATCGACCAGTTTGAGATGGGCGAGTATCTCCGCGCGCAGTTTGGCGTAAAAACTGTTTTTGGCCTGCTCTATCTGATGAGCCGTGATCTCTAGTTCGGTGATACGATTATTCTGTTCATCGACTATCCTGTCACGATGCTGTTTGGCTTCGGTGATAATCAGCTCCGCTTCCTTGTTGGCATTGATTTTAATCTGATCGGCCGTTTTCTGAGCCTCGATCACGGCAGCCTTGATAGAATCCTCGATCCTTCGGAGTTCTTCGTATTTTGTTATCAGCGAGCTCTTTTCTTCCTTGAGCTTTTGAAGCTCGGCACGGGCTTCCTCCAGAGCATCGGCGGCACCCTGTATAAAGGCATCGACTTCAGCTTTGTTATAACCGCGCATCGAGGTACCAAACTGATGATTTCTCATCTCATTGGGTGTGATTTCCATGATTAACCCCGTTTATTGATTAATAAAATTGATTTCCTATTTAATTACTTCGGCAATTCTCTATCAAAATCCCTGTTTTTTTCAAGATTTTAACCGTTCTCATATTTTCCTCTGGCCGAAAATTGCGGTTCCGATCCGGACCATATTCGAACCTTCCTCAATAGCTATCTCAAAATCATCAGACATCCCGATCGACAATATATCAAATTGGTCGCCAATCAGACTCCGGCCCTGTTCGAACAGCTTTCTTGTTTTACGAAAGGCATCGCGAATAAGTTGCCCATCATCGGTCAGCGGCCCGATAGTCATGATACCTTTAAGCTGTATATTTTCAAGATCTTTCGTATTTTGGATCAAGTCCATTGCGTTGTTTAATGAGATTCCCGATTTAGCCACTTCCCCGGCGGAATTGATTTCGATTAGGCATTTGATTTTTTTACCGATTTGACCGGCATGGCGGTCGATCTCCGTAGCCAGTTTGAGCGAGTCGACCGACTGTATTATATCAAAGGCGGCTACCGCCTTTTTGACTTTATTAGTCTGCAAATGTCCGATCATATGCCATCTGGCGATGTTTCCCAGCGTTTCGAGTTTGGGCTCCGCTTCCTGGATCCGGGATTCGCCTATATCGGTGACACCGAATTTTACTGCAGCCTCGATAGCCTCGGCAGGATGCGTTTTTGAAACGGCCACCAGCGTGATATCTTCGGGTGAACGACCGGCGCGTCGAGCCGCCCCGGCGATCTTTTCAATTATTAATTCAAGATTTTCTTTTATATATTCAAACATCATAAAAAACAACCTCCAGCCTATTATATGCCGACAGCGGCGGTAATTTCAATAAAAATATAAATCTTATGGAGCGCGGATGATTATCGTATCATTTTCCGGGTCAAAAACTTGACATTTTAAGTCAATGCGATTTAATTAGGCTGACTGCAAGGAGTAATTTTAAGGAGTTATTGAAATGATTGACAAAACCACTGATCCCCGGGAAGCCATCAGGATTGCTATCAAGCGGGAGCATGAAGCGTATGAATTTTATAAAAATCATGCCGACCTGTTTGAAAATGCGGCGACCAAGGAGATGTTTCTGTTTCTGGCCGAAGAGGAAAAAAAGCACGAAGAAAAGCTTCAGGCAGAATTGGATGAAAACCTTCATTACGAAATGTAGTCGATAATTGATTTAGATAAAGGGAGAAAATATGGCTGTTCATCCTGACATCCTGGGTGCCTTGACCACCGGCATTCAATCCGAAGTAGCCAGTTATGTATTTTATGTTGCGGCGGCCAAAAAGACTGGCCGCGACGAATTTAAAGCGACTCTGGAGAAGCTGGCTCTCGAGGAGAAAAGACACTTTCATGTTCTGGAGCGCCAGTATGACTCTCTGGTCCGTTCAGAAAAATGGATCAGCACGGCAGATATTCTGAAGGAGGAGGGTTTGCCGGAGATCAGCGAAGATATGGCAGAGAAACATCAGGCGCTGGTCGACGAGGTTCAGACGGCGGCCGATGAGCGGAAAATTCTCGACATCGCGCTGCGCCTGGAATTCGAGGCCAGGGACCATTTTACCGCCATGGCTGAGAAGGCCGACACCAAAGAGGCCAAAGAAACTTTTGATTATTTATCGAAATTCGAACAAACCCATGTCGAGATCATCAAGAAAATGATCGCGACCCTGGGCTAACGATAAATAAATTCTTTGATTTAAAGCCCGCCTGCGCGGGCTTTTTTATTTGCGGAGAATATCCGGAAAGATTTAATTGGGACTATGAAAAATCAACATCTTACATGGATTGAAATTGATTCGGTTGCGTTCAGGAAAAATATGAACACGATCAGGGGTCTGGCCGGTAAGCGAAAAGTAGCCGTTGCCGTCAAAGCCAATGCCTATGGTCATGGTCTTAAAGAAATGATCTCGCTCCTGAGAGCCGAGGATGTGGAGTATATCGCGGTGCACTCGCATGGCGAGGCGGCATCGGCACGCGCCTTCGGTTGGGATCGGAATATTCTGGTGGTCGGTTATATTGCCCTGTCCGATCTTCAGGCAGTAATCGATCTTGATCTCGAACCGACCGTTTACAACACCGAAACCATCAATCGCCTCGGGCAACTGGCAAAGCAATCAAACAAGGAAATCAATATTCATCTAAAACTTGAAACCGGCACCAACCGGCAAGGAGTCGAGGAAAGCCGCTTGGAAAAAGTCAGCACGGCAATAAAAAAATATCCCGGTTTGCATCTTAGAGGTGTATCCACACATTTTGCAAATATAGAGGATACAACCAATCATGAATACGCCAGTTTCCAGCTCGAAACATTTAATCGCCTGACAGCCGCCGTCAGGCGGTATGGGTTGAAACCGGATTTGAGGCACACCGCCTGCTCTGCGGCGCTGTTACTTTTTGATGATACAAAATTCGAGCTGGTTCGGCCGGGCATAGCCGCATACGGTCTCTGGCCGTCCAAAGAAACATATTTATCATACCGCCTGCAGGGCGGCTCCAATAATATCCTGTCACCCATAATGACCTGGAAAACGCGCGTGGCGCAGATCAAGGAGGTGCCGCGTGATGCCTTTGTGGGGTACGGCTGCACCTACCGGGCAACCTCGAAAACCAGGCTGGCGGTTCTTCCGGTCGGATACTATGACGGCTACGATCGGTCACTTTCCAACCTGGCCTATGTTCTCATTAAAGGTAAACGGGCGCCGGTGCGCGGCCGGGTGTGTATGAATCTTATCATGGTTGATATTACCGACATTAAGGGAGTCAGGCTTGAAGAACCGGTGGTTTTACTGGGCCGGGATCGGGAAGAAATGGTGTCGGCCGACCAGATTGCCGATTGGGCCAAGACTGTTAATTATGAAATTATCAGCCGAATTTGCGGAAACATTCCGAGGCAGATAATTTAATATTGAATATTTTTTATTGTTTTTTTCAAATAAAACACAATATATTGAATATTACTAATTGATATAGCACAATATATATTAAATGGCGATTGTGATCCAATTAATAATTAGTGATATTTTTCACTTGACATAATAACCGGGTAAGGCTAATTTAGCATTTGTGAATAGATTCACATGCGGTTATTTGGGGCGTGAAGCCGAAAATGAGGTTTTATTGTGATTTCTGAATCGAAAAAGAAAAAAATTTCCGAGTCAACCATTCGCCGGCTTTCTTTGTATTATCGGGTTCTTTCAATTCTTGAAAAAGAGAACTACGAAACAGTATCATCCAAAGAACTGGCCAAGCGTGAAAAATTGACTCCGGCTCAGGTGCGCAAGGATCTGTCGTTTTTCGGTTCGTTTGGTACACGCGGATTAGGATATCCCGTTTCCGAATTAAAAAAACAGATCGCCGAAATCCTCGGGCTGAACCGGGGATGGAATGTTGCCCTGATCGGTGTCGGTAATATCGGTTCGGCCCTGGTGGGGTACAAAGAATTTCAGCGCCAGGGATTCAATATCAAACTGATTTTCGATAATGATCAGCGTAAAATCGGTTCGAATCACAAGGGTATTATCGTATCAGATATCAGAAACCTGGAGTCTGATTTAAAAGAAAATAACATTCAGATTGTTGTGGTGGCGGTACCGGCAACAGTTGCTCAATATATTGTTGATGATGTCGTCAAAGCCGGCATCAAGGGTATATTGAACTTTGCCTCGGTAAATTTGAAAGTGCCGGATGATGTTTTCTTGAGAAATGAGAATATGTCAATGGAACTGGAATACCTGTCATTCGCCCTGAGCAATCTGAAAGACGTTAAAGGTGAAAGTTAACTAATCAATTATACATTAATAAGCCGTTTCAGAGGATGAAACGGGTTACCTCTCTCAAGTGTCACCTTGACAACGCCTGTCCGGACGGACGGGCGTTTTTTTATGGCTTTTCAAATGTCACATTTGCTTGACTTTCTATGCAACAGCCGGTAATCTTACCTGTATAATGATAAAAGAGATTATCAGGAGAACAAAATTGCGCATATCTATCGTTTTAGTCTTCCTTTTTTTGTTATGTTCGACAATTTCATTTGCATCGGACAAGGACAGCCTTGATGTATATTTGAAAAAAGGCGGCGCCGCTTTTGCCAACAACGATTATCCCAAATCACTGGAGTTTTTTCACAAGGCACTCGAGTTTGATTCGCTCAATGTCAACGCCCTGCATAACCTGGGTGTCCTGTATTCCATGAAACAGGATCATCACATGTCCCTGGGATACCTCAGGATGGCTGTGGCCCAGGATTCCACTGATCCCGATATTTTCAACAGCCTCGGCATCACCTATTCCAATTTAAGTGATACCTCAAAAGCGATCGATGCCTACCGCAGGGCTCTGGCTATGGACCAGAACAATCTTAATTATCTTCACAATCTTGGTTCTATCCTGACCGCATCGGGCAATCACAAGGAGGCGCGGAAATATCTCGAGAAAATGATGGCGCTGGATTCGACCGACAGCGAGGCGCATTTTCTCATGGGTAATATCATGTTGGCCAAGAAGGATTATGCCGGGGCCGAAAAGTATTTCGATATTGCCGTCGAACGTGAGCCGGAGAAGGCGCGCTTTCTCTATTTCCAGGGATTGGCCAAGGACCGGTTGAAGAAACGTGATGAAGCCGAGAAGATCTATCTGCACGCCCTGCAACTGCATCCCGATTACTTCGAGGCGCATCAGCGACTGGGGGTGCTTTATGTCATTCGTCAACAGTATCCCGAAGCATTGGAGCAATTCAAGGAAGCATTGAGGATAAAACCGGACGATATCGACACGAAGGTTTTCCTGGGAGCGGTCTATATGTACAACAATATGCCCGAGGAAGCCGAGGGAATTTACGACAGCCTGGTGGTAATCAATCCTGATGCGGCCCAGAGAATGCTTGAGTTGATAGGGACACCGGAAGATTAATATTCGGATAAATGAATCGGCCGGGCAATATGGCCCGGCTTTTTTTGGTTAATTTTTCTATCTTAGCACAATTAATCTATTTTTTGGAATATAATACTATATGATTTGTTTATATTGCGGCTGTTAGACAAAATTGATATAATAAACAAATTTAAAATAATATCCGGGAGGTATTTGCTATGAAACAGGCGTTTGTCTTGATTGCCATCATGTTTTTAATGGGGCTTTTTACGGGGCAAATGACAAATGCCGGGCAATTTGGAAATATCGCCATCTTTCTCGACAGCTCGGTCACCGAGGAGTTTAGCCGAATGGGGATACAGCTTCAGGGGGAGCCGATGCTTCGGTTTTTTGATAATAATGATCGGATAATTTTCTGGAATGTGTATCCCGGGCAGTACGATGTTCAG
>QNAH01000068.1 GCA_003641425.1 Candidatus Zixiibacteriota bacterium | reverse complement strand
TGTCATGGCGGGATATTCCGATTGCGACGATATTATGGATCCACATATCATCAAAACCGATTCCGAAGGTAATGAGGTCTGGTCAAAAACTTTCGGAAACAGCAAGTTTTATGATTACGGGAATTCACTCTGCATGACGGCTGACGACGGGATTCTTATAGGTGGAACGGCCAAATCGGTCGATAGCATCAGCACATATAACAATGATTTCTACATTGCCAAACTTGACGCGGACGGCAATTTGGCCGGGCAAAAAGTTATCGGCGGTGATGGGTCGGAATGGGGAAGCCAGGTATATGAAACCGATACGGGGGATATAATTTTGGTCGGTCAGACAAATGATAAAAAAATTAATTCGTTCGATATTTGCTTATTGAAAATAAAGGGTATATAGACAGTTGTCGCCGGTAAGACGCCTATTTGAGATCGATGATTTTGTGGTGAAGTTTGCAGGACATTTAAAAAGACTAATACGGTTTTTTGGATGAGAGAAGATTTTGTGCAGGATGATTTTTATCCCGATAAAAATTGACCAAACGACTATTTGCGTCTATTTGGACAGAAGATATTGAAGGGCGGTTTCGGTATAGATTTGCGCCACCGGTATAAGCGAATCCAGTTCGACATATTCACCGGCACAATGGTGACGGCCGCCTTTGGGGCCAAATACAATGGTCGGGATTTTCCCTTCCCCAAAAAAGACATTGGCATCGACAATGCCCCTGTGCCCGGTAAAACAGGGTACTACGCCGATTTTTCGACGATAGATTTCCTTGAATAGGAATACCAGTTGATCATCTTCATCAAGAGTATACGGCTCGTAGCAGGGTGGTTTTGCCTCGACGACAACATCGGATCTGAGGTCAAGCAGGTCAATTAGCTCTTTCATATCATTGATGGCAATATCGACGGTCTCGCCCGGGACGGTCAGGCGGGTAATAATCACCTCGCACAGTTCCGGCACAACAATGGAGTATTCTTTGTAGCCCCCGTCGATTTTGAGAGTACAGACAGTCCCTTTGCCGAACAATCGATGCTCACGCAGTTTAAGCCTGTGCAGATTATTGATAATCGCGGCGGCATCGCCGATTGCATTAACTCCCCCGAGATGGGGTCTGAAGGCATGAGCGGCTTTTCCCCTGACTGTCAATTTATAGAGTATCTTACCGGTCACGGCGATCGGCAAATAATCTTTCTCTGAATCGCCGTAGAAATGCTCGGCATGAAGCATGGCGCCGCATTCGGCATATTCTGTTTTCAAAAAGGCCCTCGCCCCGGTACTGTATCCTTCCTGATCGACGGTTACTGCAATACCCAGTCGGCCAAGACGGGCGTGCAGTTCTTTTGCTTCCACAATTGCCTTAAAGGCGGCCAACATACAAGCCAGCCCGGATTTCATATTTATCGCTCCCAGACCGTATATGCGTCCATCTTTTTCAAGCGGTTCGAATGGGTCGCTCTCCCAGTCGCCGGCGGGCGGGACGGTGTCAGAGTGGCCGGAAAATACCATGAAGCGGTCAGATGATCCCGGTTCGGTGGAGGCGTAAACATTGGGTCGGCCGGGTGCAATTTCATGCCATTCCGGCTCGATTCCGAAAGAACGGATTTCATCCGCAATAAACTCAGCCAGTTTTTGTTCGTGCGGCAGAACCGAATTGATGCGGATTAGTTTTTTCAAAGTCTCGATTAAATAGCGATTCTCTATTTGCAGGTCATGAAACATATTCCCTCCATTTAATCAATATATTCTTCTGCGGATTTATAAAAATAACAGATTTCTTCTATATTTGTATTTACTATTGTCTCAGATCTATTATGGCGACCAGAGAAAGTGGTCGAAATCGATTTTATCGTCTGCTGAAAACACGATTCCCTCATCTTCAAGAAGCGCCTTCTGGAGTTCATAACCGCGGGCGGGCGGTAATGAAATTTTGCCATCGCGGTTGATCACGCGATGCCACGGCAGATTATATTTATCGGATGATGAGTGAAGAATTCTCACCACCTGTCTGGCTGCCCGGGGGCTGCCGGCCGCGGCGGCAATAAGACCATATGTGGCGATTTTTCCTCTCGGGATTTTTTTAATTGCCCTGATGGCCCTCTGGTGAAAAGAATCTTCTTTTTTCATTACGGATGACCCTTTCATCAAAACCGATATCTATTTTATATTAGAATCATTATGGCAAATCATCAACAAAAATAAAAAAAACAGCGAAATTGAATCAGCCGGCCCGCATTTGGGATTGACGGATCGGATAAAATTATTATATTGTTGTAAAATGGCCTGTTACCCATCTCTTTTCTACATACTATCTTAGCGTATTTGATCAGGCTGTTGAGGCAGGAACCTCCATCGCCCAAACCTCGGTTTTATGGATATGAGGTATAGAGAATTACCTCATAAGACACGACAATATAATTATATATTATAAGGGGAGATATGCCATGAGATGCACCTCAAGAATCCTGATACCGATACTGGTCGCGGTATTCACATTGAGTCTGACAGCGCGGGCAGTGATGCCTCCGGCGCCACCGGAATGGTATGAACGTCTGGGCGTTCCTATTCCGGATGCGACGAAGCGGGCAACGCTCGAAATAAATCCCAAGATACAGGCTGACCTCGATGAAGCGGCCAGGCTGAGGCCGCGCAACACCGATAATATCCTGCTGATTCTTGTTGAATTCACAGATAACGCGGCCAACACCGCCGCACATCCGCCATCAGCCTATGAGGACCTGATGTTTTCGACCGGAGTCATTCCAACCGAATCGATGTATGAATATTATCAGGAAATCTCATACGGCGTATTCGCGGTTGAGGGCGCCGTGCTGGCCTGGATCACCGCCCCCCAGCCATATTCATATTATGTCGGCGACGCTTACGGGATGGGCAGCTATCCCAACAACTCTCAGGGACTTCTCGAACACTGTGTTCAGATTCTCGATCCCACCGTTGATTTCTCACAGTATGACAATAATGGTGACGGATATGCCGAAGGAATTTTCCTGGTTCATGCCGGACCGGCGGCGGAAGAGACAGGAAGTACCAACGATATCTGGTCGCATGCATGGTATTACTCTTATAGTACCGATGACGGTGTCTCAACCGGACGATATTCCATCGAACCTGAGGAAAACATGGTCGGCGGTTTGATTGATATCGGTGTGTATTGTCATGAATATGGTCATGTGCTCGGTATGCCCGATCTTTATGACACCAACGGCGGCTCCGAGGGAATCGGCGTATACTGCCTGATGGCGGGTGGATCATGGGGCGCTTTGCCCGGCAACCCCGAACGTCCGACACACATGTGTGCGGAGATGAAACGTCGGCTGGGATGGATGACTCCGATAGATATAACCGGTAATATTGAAGATTTGGTGATTCCGCCGGCGGCGACCCACCCTGTCTGTTATCGGATCGACAATCCTCTCAATTCAGACGAACATTTCCTGATCGAAAACCGGGCCAAAATCGGCTTCGACTCTCTCTTCCGCGGCGACGGGGGGCTGGCTATCTGGCATATTGATTATGATGGTACACAGTACGATGAGACACATCGCTATGTATCACTGGAGCAGGCCGATGGAAACTTCGACCTGATGCGTGATATGGCCGGCGGCAACAGGGATCCTCGAACCAACCGCGGGGATGCCGGTGATCTTTATCCGGGAGCCACCGAAAACAACCATTTTAGTTTTTCGACAAATCCATCCAGCACCTCGTATTATGATGGTACCGGCATTGTCACTATCGCCAATATTGAATATTACGCCGATTCCATCCGGGTGGATATATATACCGATCCGGTGCTACCTCTATTCCGGGCGATTTCCACGACTGTTTTGGATACGGTCACGGCATCGGGAACATTCAATTATAACGGAGATGCCGACAGCGGTGAAACGGTCGATTTGCTGATAAACCTGGCCTGTGACGGCGCCGGTGCGGCAGGTCTTATCGGGACTTTAACGACATCGGACACAAGGGTATCCATTGTTGACGCCGAGGTTGATTTTGGGGCGGCGATTCACAACACCTATGTGGAAAATACAACATCACCATTCAGATTCGAGGTATTATCAGCTAACAGCGATTCGGCGGTAACGTTCAATCTGCATCTCGATGCCGACGGTGAGACACAGGAGCTTGAGATAAAAGTCAACATCAACCGTCAGAAAATACTACTGGTTCTGGATAACAACGGCTCCAACTGGTCGGATAATCTTGTAGAAGCGATGTATCGCTCGGGATATTCATTCGACCTGTATAACACCGCCGAAAATGGAACACCGGGATATGAAAAACTGATACCGTACCATGCCATTGCCTGGACCACCGGCTCATACTTCGGGCAGACAACCGGGTCGGCATCTTATGGTGATTGCATCAGCTCCGAAGAGCTTTCTGTTTTGACCCGGTACCTGGATAATGACGGCCGGATGGGGCTTTTCAGTCAGGACTATATGCGCGATGTCGGATATAACACATTTAACGGAACCTACCTGCATATCAACGGCGCGTTGCAGGATTATACGGCCGATCAGACCATCGGCGGGTCGGGGACATTTTTGGATGGTTTCACCGGCGACAGCAGGACCTGGTCATACTACGATTACTCCGACGATCTCATACCAGGTACCGGGGTGATGGATATACTTTTCAGCGATCCGGTTGGACATACGCTGGGAGTGAGTTATCCCTCCACGGGTCCCCAGATCGGCTCGTATGCAACGACTTTCTGCAGTTACGGTATCGAGCGGTTTGACAGCACATCGTTGGATCAATTCCTTCAGTCCTGGTTGCCATGGATATTGACCAACACAAATGTCGATATCCCCTTGCCGGCCGAACCGAAAAACGGCGATACGGTTTTTAATCTCACACCGGAATTAAGATGGAGCGAGTCGGAGGGAGCCGACAGCTACCATATTCAGCTGGCTTATGATCCCAATTTCATAAGTATGGTCAAAGACAGCGTGGTTACGCAAAACTCTGTTACCTTTGATGAAGAGCTTGCGGAGACAGGATTTTACTGGCGTGTCAGTGCGGCATCGAACGGCAATCCCGAAACGGCATTTTCGCCCGTGGCAGAATTTTACCGCGGTTATGTCGCATTATATATTTGCGGGGATGCTGATGGCGGCGGCTCGATTAATATCCTGGATGCAACGAGTATAATCAGTTACCTTTATAAGGGCGGACCCGCTCCCGACCCGATCGAATCGGCTGATGCCGATGCCAGCGGCTCGATCAATATTCTGGATGTCACCTTTATAATCAGTTACCTTTATAAAGGCGGACCGGCACCTGACTGTTAAGCCGATGAATTGTTCCCAATAGCAGGGCGGCCGATTGGCCGCTGTTATATATATCTTCATCCAGTATATGCCTTTCAGATTCGAGAACAAGTCTGAACCGGGCATTTTCCATTGCAATAACGCGGGATATGGATTATATTGATTTAAACTTTCATCACCGCCGCGACAACAATATCAAGGGAACAGTCTGATGACATCCCGCAAAGAAAAATCCACCCTGGACAGTTACGGCAATGAACATCAATTTGTCCGGACTCTTCTTGATACCTCCAACAGTCTGATAGTCTGTCTCGATAAAGATGCCAGAATAACCATATTTAACCGGGAATGTGAAAAAGTAACCGGTTATAAGGCTGAAGAAGTCCTGGGCGAAAGCTGGCCGGCAATATTTATGCCGAAGGGACATTTAAGCCATCAGCTTGATAATTTCGCAGATTGGGTCAGGCTGCATCCGCGTGACACTTACGAGGGCCCTCTTAAAACCAAATCGGGAAAAATCAGAACAATCTTATGGTCCAATTCGGCAATATTCGGACCGGGAGAAGATGAGATCACGGCGGTTGCTATCGGCCAGGATATAACCGAGCGTAAAAGAGCCGAGGAAAAACTTCGGAGAACACACCGTGAGCTTGAAAAGCGAGTCCAGGAGCGAACCTCTGAGATCGTAAAAAGAAATATCGAGTTGAAGAAGCAGATCGAGAGCCGTCAGCGCGCGGAAAAGGCGCTTCTGGAAAGCGAACAAAGATATGAAATGGCGACCAGCGCCGGACGGGTCGGGGTATGGGATTGGGATCTGATTACGAATGAAATGTATATCGATCCTAAATTGAAGGCGATGCTGGGATATGAAGATCACGAGATCCGGAACAGCCTCGATGACTGGGGACAATATGTACATCCGGATGATACCTCAGAAGTCATGGCGGAAGTCGAAAATTACCGGGCTGGAAGAACAAAAAAATATGAAGTCATTCACCGTATGATGCATAAAGACGGTTCGGTCCGATGGATTCTTGCCCGGGGGACTTTTATTCGTGATAAAAACGGTAAACCGGTGCGAATGATTGGTACCGATACCGATGTCACAGACAGGATCAGGGCCGAGAAAGCTCTGAAGGAGAATCAGGAGCGTTTTAAAAAATTATCCGATGCCGCGGAAGAGGGAATTGTAATCCATGAAAACGGACACATAGTCGATGCAAATGAAGCCTGCGCCCGTATGTTTGGCTATGAACTTGAAGAGTTCATCGGAAGACACGTTAAAGACACGGCGATTCCGGAAACATGGGATGATATTAGAAAGCATATAGAGACACGTGACGGGAGTCCTTACGAGGGTATTTGTGTTCGCAAGGATGGAACACAATTTGAATGTAATATAGTCGGAAAGCCATACGATTACCAGGGGCGGTCAATGCGCGTGGCGGTACTCAGAGATATCAGTTGGCGCAAAAAAGCCGAGAAGGAACTTCTTAACACCAAACAACGGCTGGATCATCTGATCTCATCGAGCCCGGCAGTCATTTACAGTTGCGGTCCGCCGCCTGATTTTCCGACGACATTTATCAGTAATAATATTCAGGAGCGGCTGGGATATTCGCCGCAGGATTTTTACGATGACCCGTTTTTCTGGAGCAAGCAGATTCACCCTGATGACAGTGAACGGATTTCTGCCCGGTTAGCCGAACTGGATAATAAAGGCACACTGACCTATGAATATCGCTTTCGTCTAAAGAACGGGAAATATGTCTGGCTGTTCGACGAATTGTCGGTGATGCGAGACGATAAGGGAGAAATTGGCGGGCTTATCGGAAGCTGGTTTGATATTACAGATCGAAAGGAAGCCGAATCCCGGCTTCGTGAGACGGCGGACCAGCTTCGAGTAGAACAGGCAGCCCTATCTGAAAAAAATATCGCTCTCAAAGAGATCTTAAATCATATAGAAAGGGAACGGAAGGATTATAAGCGGCAGATCTGCTATGACGTCGAAAAGGCAATCAAGCCGTTAATGGGGCGTCTTAAGGCTATAGCCGGCAAGGGAAAGGAAAAGGAAATCGAATCGCTTGAATTGAGTCTTAAAAGTATTCTGCAAAGGGATATAGATGTATTCAGGGATCGTTTTTCAAGATTGTCCCCCCGCGAATTGGAGATCTGTCAGTTGATAAAACAGGGGAAATCTTCAAAACAGATTTCTCAAATTCTAAGCCTTGCCCTGGTGACGGTCCACAAACATCGTGAGCTAATCAGGAAAAAACTCGGTTTAACCAATAAAAATATCAATCTAAGCTCATATCTTCAAAATCAGGACTTTCCAAACAATACGTAAAAATTACGTAATTATCTCGTATTGACACTTTTAGCAAAAAATATTAACCTGTAAGCGGCGGTGAGGAAAGACAGCCTATCCAGTCTATTCAATTGTTTTGAGTAGATTTGGTGGTGGAGGTTTTGACTCTGTTTTGGGTGGAAATTGATTAAGTCTTTCGTGTATCAGGAGCACAGCGGCTGTATGAAAAATTTTTTCTGCCGCATGATATTAGGAATCGTCCTTAAGACTTGTCAGTTCGGCGCATGTGCCTGATTGGAATTCCCCCCTTCCAGCTTTTAGCCGGGGATGCCGACAGATTTAATCCCCCGGCTCCCGGAGAATCAGGTACATGCGCTTTTTTTGTTTTTTAATATTACATAACCGGATCCGATGCAGGTCGTCTCTAAATCATAAAATATGTTCGATAAGAATCTTCAGCCCGATACCGATCAGGACAATCCCGCCGATTACTTCCATTCGCTTGCCGAATTTTTTCCCGAGCCGGCTTCCCAATAAAACTCCGATCAGGGACAAAGCGGCGGTAATGATTCCAATTATCAGGCTGGGATACCAGATGGTCACATTGAGAACGGCGAAACTCAGTCCCACGGCAAGGGCATCGATACTGGTCGCGGTCGAAAGCAACACCAGCGAAAATCCTTTACTGGGATCACTCCCTTGATCGTTGTTGTCTTTTTTGAAGGATTCATAAATAGCTTTTCCGCCAATGAAGGCCAGCAGGAAAAAAGCTATCCAATGATCCCAGTCTGCAATATATTCATGGATCGAACGGCCGGCCATCCATCCGATTACCGGCATCAGGGCCTGGAACAAACCGAAATGAAAGGACAATCTGAATACCTGATGTTTGTTTACTTTGCCGATGATGACACTTGAGGAAATAGAGACTGCAAAGGCATCCATGGCCAATCCAACCGCGATTAGTACGAGTGTGACAGTATTCAAAATTTCCTTTCACTTCATTTGCCAATAATGATTTAATCTAAATGGTTTTACCGGATCAGGCAACTATCATTTAAGGCTTTTTGTCAATTGACTATTTTTAAACGGCAGATATTTACTGCTTGAATCAAGGGCGACATTTTGTTACATTCGACGCTATGCCTCAAGCGATTCCTTACTTTGGGGAGATACTTGCCACCCTGACTGCGATCACCTGGGCCGTCGCCGTAATTCTATTCAAGAAAAGCGGAGAGAAAGTCCATCCGGTGGCGCTCAATCTTTTTAAAAATTCCATGGCGGTCATATTATTCATCCCCACCATGTGGTTTTTTGGAGAGACGCTGTTTCGCCCGGTTCCGGCGTCGGAATACGGACTGCTTCTCCTGAGCGGAATCCTCGGGATCGGTATCGCCGACACGCTGTTTTTCAAGAGTCTTAATCTTCTCGGAGCCGGTATGCATTCCATAGTCAACTGTCTTTATGCCCCGTCGATAATCGGCCTGTCGGTAATTTGGCTGGGAGAAAGTATGACAGCGCTTCAGATTCTGGGGGCGGCCATGATTGTCTCGGCGGTACTGGCGGCAACAACCAAAAAGGGTAAAGGTAATCTCAGCCGACATAATTTATTTTGGGGTATATTCTGGGGGGTGGTTGCCAACGGCGTGTCGGCGGTGGGAATTGTTATGATCAAATCTTTGCTGGAAAGATCACCGCTTTTATGGGTAACGGAAATACGTTTATTGGGCGGAATAGCCACTTTGATAATGGTTCTGATGTTATACCCCAACCGAAGAAGGCTTATCGAATCGTTATACACAGCCGGACGCAGGGGCTACACGATTTCCAGCTCATTTATAGGGGCCTATCTGGCCATGGTACTATGGCTGGCGGGGATGAAATACACGCTGGCTTCGATTGCATCGGCGCTTAACCAGACGTCCAATATATTTGTTTTTACTTTTGCGGCGCTTCTGTTGCGGGAGCCAATCAATCTGCAAAGAGTCATCGGTATTCTTCTTGGTGTTTCCGGGGCATTGCTGGTAACATTCGGCTAGTTGATTTTCTTTTCAATCATAGATTTTTTATTTGATTTACAGTATATGAGATATTAATTAGCGTCAAGATTTCAAACAGTTTTGGAGTATCCGGTATGAGCAAGTGGGAATGTGATGCCTGTGCCTATTTGTATGACCCGGAACAGGGCGATAAAGAGAATGATGTCGATCCGGGCACGCCTTTTGAGGAAATTCATGATGAATGGGTCTGTCCGGAATGCGGCGCGGGTAAAGAATATTTCCGAAAAGTAAGTATTTAAACAAAGAAACTTCCAATGATTGAAATTGATATCCCCGGTTTTGGGGAGGTTAGACTGAAACACTTTGTTACCGATTTTTCGGGAACGCTGTCGCTTGACGGCCGCATTTTGACGAAATTGAAAGACCGTCTTGATAAACTTGCCGAGGAAATCGAAATACATA